>JAFKFF010000112.1 GCA_017307315.1 Alphaproteobacteria bacterium | reverse complement strand
GCTCGTGGGCCAGTGGATCGCCTACAAGCAGCATGGGTCGGAATTCACCGATACCGACCTCAAGCTGATCGGCATCTATTACATCGTCTTCATCGTGGTGGATCTGCTGGCGGCGGTGGCGGGCTTCCTGATGGACCGCAAGGAGGACTGGAAGCTGCTCTTCTGGCTGCCGCTGCAGCGCTTCGGCTACCGCCAGCTGATGTATTATGTGGTGCTGCGCTCCATCGCCAATGCGCTCCGCGGTGTCTTCGTCGGCTGGGGCAAGCTGGAGCGGCACGGCACGGTGAAAGCAGGGCCATCGGCGCGCGGCGCTTGAAGGTGCATTGTGTTTCCTCTCCCTTCGACGGGTTCAGGGTGAGGGAGATTCCATCAGTGAAAATCGCGGCTGGGCGGCAGGACCCGGACATTCCTGGGATGCCGGTGGGTGGGCGGCACGGGCGGCAGCGCGTCGCCGGATAGAAGGTCGAGGTCCGCGCTGCGGTCGATCAACCGTTCCGCCATCAGATGCACCACCCCTTCGGGGCTCTTCTGCACTCTGCCTTCGGCCAGAAGCAGGCGCGCGCCCATCACTTCCTTGCGGAAGTGCCGGAAGGTTCTTTCCCAGATCACGACATTGCAGACGCCGGTTTCGTCGGACAGGGTGACGAAGATCGCGGTGCCTTCGCCGGGGCGCTGGCGCACCAAGACCACGCCGGCGCAGCGGACGGCGGCGCCATCTTTCAGTTCGCCCACGCCCTTGCAGGTGACAAAACCTTCGTCGTCGAAACGGGCGCGCAGGAATTCCGTGGGATAGGCTTTGAGCGACAGGCGCAGCGTCTGATAGTCGGTCAGCACATGTTCGGACAGCGGCATTTCCGGCAGCGGCGCGATCTCTTCGGCGCCCTGATCGGGTGCCGACAGCCGCGCGAAGAGCGGCAGCGGCTTGTCGTCGGGCAGGCGGCGCACCGCCCACAGGCCTTCGCGGCGGTCGAGGCTGAAGCCGCGGAATGCATCGGCCTCCGCCAGGATGACCAGCGCGCGCTTGGACAAGGCGGTGCGGCGGGCGAAATCAGCGAAGCCGCGATAACCATGGCCGCGGTTGTTCACGATCGCGTCGGCGTCGGCTTCCTTGATGCCGTCGATCTGGCGCAGGCCCAGCCGCAGGCAGATTGCGCCTTTCGCGTCCCGCTCCAGGGTGCTGTCCCAGTCGCTGAAGGCGGCATCGGGCGCCAGCACCGCGACCCGATGTTCACGCGCGTCGCGCACGATTTCGGCGGGCGCATAAAAACCCATGGGTTGGGAATTGAGCAGCGCCGCGGCGAAGGCGGCGGGATGATGCTTCTTGATCCAGGCGGAAATGTAGACCAGGAGCGAGAAGCTGGCGGCGTGACTTTCGGGAAAGCCGTAGGAGCCGAAGCCTTTGATCTGCTCGAAGCAGGCCAGGACAAACTCTTCTTCATAACCTCGTGCCAGCATGCGGGTGACGAATTTTTCCCGGAATCTGCCGATGGTGCCGACATGGCGAAAGGTGGCCATGGCTCGGCGCAGGCCATTGGCTTCTTCGGCGGTGAATTCCGCCGCCGTGATGGCCAGCCGCATCGCCTGTTCCTGAAAAAGAGGAATGCCCAAAGTTTTTTCCAGCACGGGGCGAAGTTCGTCTTGCTTGTGTTTGGGGCCCGGCTTGGGAACGTCGAAGATCTTGTCCGGGTTCTCGCGTTTTTCCTTTCGCCGTTTCAGATAGGGATGCACCATGCCGCCCTGGATCGGACCGGGCCGTACGATCGCCACTTCCACCACCAGATCGTAAAATTCTCGCGGTTGCAGGCGCGGCAGCATGTTCATCTGCGCCCGGCTTTCCACCTGGAAAACGCCGATGGCGTCGGCCTTGCACAGCATGTCGTAGACATCCGGATCATCCTGCGGAACCGTCGCGAGCGTCAGCTGCGGGGGCGGATTGCCGCCATAGGTGTAAGCGTGGATCAGCTTGAACGCCTTGCGGATGCAGGTGAGCATGCCCAGCGCCAGCACGTCGACTTTCATGATGCGCAAGACGTCCAGATCGTCCTTGTCCCATTCGATGAAGTGACGGTCCTCCATCGCGGCGGGACCGATGGGTACGATGGTGTCGAGGTGGTCCTCGGTCAGGACGAAGCCGCCGACATGCTGCGACAGATGGCGGGGGAAACCCGACAATTTCCGGGCAAAGTGCCGTGCGCGCGAGACCGTTTCGTTGCGCGGGTCGCTCCCGCCCTGACGCAACTGATAATCCTCCAGCCCTGCGCCGTGATGGCCCCATACCGTGTCGGCCAGCCTGCCGGTGACGTCGTCGGTGAGGCCGAAGACCTTGCCGACTTCGCGAATGGCGCTGCGGGAACGATAGGTGATGACCGTGGCGGTCAACGCGGCGCGCCGGCGCGTATAGCGGCGATAGATATGCTGGATGACTTCCTCGCGGCGCTCGTGCTCGAAATCGACATCGATATCGGGCGGCTCCTTGCGCTCGCTGCTGAGAAACCGTTCGAACAATACTTCGAACTTGTTGGGATCGATGGCGGTGACGCCCAGAAGATAACAGACGGTTGAATTTGCCGCCGAGCCGCGGCCCTGGCACAGAATATCCCGGCTCTCCGCATATTTCACAACGTCATGCACGGTCAGGAAGTAATGCGCGATCTCATGCCTGGCGATGAAACGCAACTCCTTCACCGCCTGACGCGCGATCTTGAACGGCGCGCCTTCGGGATAGCGGCGTCTCAAGCCGGTCCTGGTCAAGTCTCGAAGATGTTCGTCCGCGGTTTTGCCGGGCGGCACGGGCTCGTGCGGATAATTCTGCCTGATTTGATCGAGCGAGAAACGGATTCTGTCCGCAAAGCGCACCGTTTCCGTCACCGCGCCGGGAATATTGCGGAACAGCCGCGCCATTTCCATTCCCCGTTTCAGATGCCGTTCGGCGTTTGCTTCCAGCCGCCGGCCCGCCGCCGCCAGGGTCGTGTGTTCGCGGATGCAGGTGACCACATCCTGCAATTCCCGCTGGTCGGCGTGATGATATAAAGCGTCGTTGGTGGCGATCAGGCGCGCGCCGCTTTCCTGCGCCAGCGCCTGCAGGTCCCTCAGGCGGCGGCGATCCTCGCCCGTATAAAGCATCGATGTCGCCAGCCAGACGGGTCCGCCGAACTTTGTCAGCGTGCGGCGTGCCTGTTCCACATCCGCAGGCGGCATGACGATGGGAAGAAGCCCGGAACGGAATTCCAGGAAGTCGTCGAAGGTCAGGAAACACTCGCCCTTGGGCGCGCGCGATTTTCCGCGCGACAACAATTGGCAAAGCCCGCCATAGGCGGCGCGATCTTCCGGATAGGCGAGAATGTCCGGCGTGCCGTCCTGGAAAATCAGCCGGGCGCCGATCAGAAGGCGCGGCGGCGTTCCCGGCTTCAGCCTTTGCCCGGCATCGTAAGCGCGCACCACGCCCGCCAGGCTGTTGCGGTCGGCGATGCCGATGGCGGCATATCCCAGAAAGTTTGCCTGCGCGACGAACTGGCCGGGATGGGACGCGCCGCGCAGGAAGGAATAGTTGGTGGTGACCGCCAACTCGGCATACCGGATCATGCAAAGAGGCCGTGCAGGAACCAGCGTGGCGCCAACCCATTGGCCCGGTACTGACCATCGCGATAGAGCCAGAAGCGCAAACCTTCGCGTGTTTCGATCCGGAAATAATCCCGGCTGGGCGGCACGGGCCTCGGCAGGAGACCCAATTTCTCGCGCCGCCTTTGTTCGGAGCCGCGCATGAGCCGCTCGTGCGGCCGCTCGCGCCACCATTCCAGCGCGATGCGCTCGGGCCCTTCGGCGCGCACCACCTCATGGCGGCATTGGCGCCATTGGAAGCGGGCGGGCGGTCCGTCCGGCACTTCGGCGGCGACGAAATGAATTTCCTCCGGCCGCTCCAGCATGCGCCAGGGCCGCAAAGGCGGGTCCTGGTCCTGGCGCTTGCGAATCCAGGGGCTGTCGAAATCACGCTCTTGCGCCGGGATCGCCACCGCTTGCGCTTCGGGAATGTGGGTATCCTGGGCCACGAAGCGCTGCATGCGATGCTCGCCGAAGCGGGCCGAAAGACGATCGGCCAGAAATGCGACTTGCCAGCGCGCATTCTCGTTGGTGTCGAAACTGGTTTCGCGCGCATGGCTTTTTTCCGCCAGCGAAGCTTCCAGGCGGATCAGATCGAAGCCGAAACCGGGATCGAGCGGATCGGCCAGTGCGTCCAGCCGCTGGTTCAAAAGCCGCAATATGACGGCGGGGTCGCGCAACGGCGCGCCGGTCTTGACCGCAATGCGTTCGACCTTGCCGTCGGCGCGGAAGAACGCCGCTTCCAGAAGCCTGAGGCCCTGGCCTTCGCGCTCCAGGGTTTCGCTTAAAGCGAAGGCGAGTTTCTGCAGGCTGGTTTCGATCACATCCCGGGTGGCGACGGGTTCGGCGAATCGCATTTCGCTGCGCAGGTCGGGCAAGGGGCGGCGCGGCGAAAGCGGCTTTTCCTCCGCCCCCAGCATCACCTGCAGCCGGGTGAGAAAGGCCGCGCTTAAGCGCGCCGCCAATTCACTGCGCCCACGCTCGGCCACCTGCGCGATGGTCTTGAGGCCGGCGCGCTTCAAGGCGCGCAGACGATCTTCGCCGCAATCCAGCGCCGCGATGGGCAGGGGCGCAATTGCCGCGCGGTCTTCGCCTGGATTGGTGATGGTGCCGTTCGCGTGGCGCGCCAGCGCGCGCGCCGCCAGGGATGTTCCGGCGATGGCGCCCTGGACCGCGAAGCCTTGCGCGGCGATCGTCTCCCGCACGTGTCGCAGCATCGCGGCCTCGCCGCCGAAAAGATGCGCCGCGCCGGTGACGTCGAGGAGAAGCCCGTCCGGCGGATCGAGCGTCACCAGCGGCGTGAAGCGGTCGCACCAATCGGCGATATTTTCCAAAAGCGCCCGATCGGCTTTCTCGTCGGCGGGAACCACCGCCAGATGTTCGATCATGGCGCGGGCATTGGCCAAGGGCTGGCCGCGATGAAGGCCCAACCGCTCGGCGCTGCGATTCAAGGCATAGACATACAGCGCATTGTTGGCGCGCCCGGCGATCACCAGCGGCGCATCGCTTTTCGGTTTTTCAGGCGCGTTTCTGGCGCGGCGCGCCAACCGGTCGGTCGGCAGGCGCGGCAGCCACAAGGCCAGAATGCGCCGCCGCATCATGGAAGAGGCCATGGTTGCTATCCCAAGTGAGAAAGAAATCGCCCAGCCCGCCCTGCCGGTGCCGGGTCAGCCGCGCGTGAAAACATGGGCTTCCCCAGTCATCGTCGCGCGGATCGGAAGAAAGGGTGCGGACCTGCCAGCGGGTGGCGGCGGCGCTGGGTATCGGGCCTGCGCCTTCGCGCAGGACAAAAAGCGTGACGCCGCTTTCTTCGCACAGAAGCGCCAGCCGGCGGCTGGCCACCAGATCCAGGGCCCGCGGTGTGCCGCAAAGCTCCAGCACCACCGCGCCCACATGCGGGCAGGCCAGAATGTCGGCGGCGGCGGAGAGGGCGTCGTCGGCATGGGGTGCGCGCAGCAGATAGAGATTTTGCGGATCGCCGCCCAATTCCAGGATGCCGGTGGCGGACAGGGCGCCATATTCCAGCGCTTCGTAATCCGGCCGGACCCAGAACAGAGGTTTGCCCTTGGAAGCCTGGATCGCCAGACAGGCGGCGAAGCCGCCAGCCCCCCAATCGTCCGCGAAGACCTCATGCACCGCCCCGGGCCGTAAGCCCCCGTCCAGCACGGCGTCCGCCGCCGGCAGTCCCAAGGGAACGGCCGGCCGGTTCGCGGGAAGGGCATAGCGCGCCAGGAAATGGCGCAAATCCGCCAATTTCTCTTCTTTGTTCATGATATGTTCTAGATTATTCCGCGCCGGAGGAGAGTCAAGTGCGGCAATTGGGGCGCAGCCGGCATGCCGCGTTGCAACTAGTCCTAGGGAGCGAGGTGTGCAAAAACCGCCCAGGCGTCCGCTTTTCCCTTGTCTTAAAGGGGATTGGCAGGTTGGGTGCGCCGAAAAGCGAAAATTTGGGAATATGGCGATGGGTTTGCCGCCAAAACAGGGACTTTACGATCCGCGGCATGAGCATGACTCGTGCGGCGTGGGCTTTGTCGCCAACATCAAGGGCGAGAAGTCCCATGGCATCATCGGCCAGGGCCTGCAGCTCCTGATCAACCTGGACCATCGCGGCGCGGTGGGCGCCGACCCCCTGGTCGGCGACGGTGCCGGCATCTTGATTCAGATTCCCGACGCGCTCTTGCGCGAATGGGCGAAAGAGACCGGCGTCACCCTGCCGGAGCCCGGCCAATATGCCGTGGCGATGTGTTTTCTGCCGCGCGAGGCCAAGGCGCGCGAAATCGTCGTCAAGCAGTTCGAGCATTTCGTGAAGGTCGAAGGCCAGGTGCTGCTGGGCTGGCGCGACGTTCCCACCGATCCGGCCGGCCTGGGCAAGACCGTGCTCGACGGGATGCCACTGATCCGCCAGGCGATCGTGGCGATGGGCCCGCACACCAAGAGCCAGGATGCACTGGAGAGAAAGCTGCTCGCCATCCGCAAGCAGACTCAGAATCCGCTGGCGGACCTTGCCAAGAAGCACAAGCAGCCCGCCATCACCCAGCTTTACATGCCCAGCTTTTCCACCCGCACGGTGGTCTATAAGGGCCTGCTGCTGGCGCACGATGTGGGCCGCTTCTACCGCGACCTCACCAATCCGCTCACCACCTCGGCGATCGCGCTGGTGCATCAGCGCTTCTCCACCAACACCTTCCCGAGCTGGAAGTTGGCGCATCCCTTCCGCTTCATCGCCCATAACGGCGAAATCAACACAGTGCGCGGCAACGTCAACTGGATCAATGCGCGCCGCCGCACCATGGAGTCCGATCTGCTCGGACCCGATCTGGACAAGATGTGGCCGCTGATTCCGCACGGCCAGTCCGACACCGCCTCGCTCGACAATGCGCTCGAACTCCTGGTCGCGGGCGGCTATCCGCTCGCCCATGCGGTGATGATGCTGATCCCGGAAGCCTGGGCCGGCAACAAGATGATGGATGCCAAGCGCAAGGCGTTCTACGAATATCACGCCGCGCTGATGGAGCCGTGGGACGGCCCGGCCGCCATCGCCTTCACCGATGGGCGCCAGATCGGCGCCACCCTGGACCGCAACGGATTGCGTCCGGCCCGCTATATCGTCACCGAGGACGATCTCGTCATCCTGGCCTCGGAATCCGGCGTGCTTCCGGTCGCGGAAGAGAAGATCAAGCGCAAATGGCGGCTTCAGCCCGGCAAGATGCTGCTGATCGACCTGGATGAAGGCCGCATCGTCGAGGACGAAGAGATCAAGGCCAAGCTCGCCAATGCCGAGCCGTATGAAGAATGGCTGCGCCAGGCCCAGTACAAGCTGGAAGAGCTTCCCGAAGTGCCGGAAGAGGCGCGCGCCAAGGCGAACGAGCCTTCGCTCCTGCTCGATAAGCAGCAGGCCTTCGGCTACAGCGAAGAGGATCTGAAATTCTTCCTGGAACCGATGGCGGTGGCGGGCGACGATCCCATCGGCTCGATGGGCGCGGATACCCCGATCGCGGTGCTCTCCAAGAAGCCCAAGCTGCTCTACAATTACTTCAAGCAGAATTTCGCCCAGGTCACCAATCCGCCGATCGATCCGATCCGCGAGGAACTGGTGATGAGCCTGGTGTCGATGATCGGCCCGCGCCCCAATCTGTTGGGACAGGATGCCGGCGCGCACAAGCGCCTGGAAGTGACCCAGCCGGTTCTGACCAACGCCGATGTCGAGAAGATCCGTGCCATCTCCGAACTGGTGGACGGCGCCTTCCGCACCGCCACCATCGACTGCACCTGGCCGGCCAGCGAAGGCGCGGACGGGCTGTCCAATGCCGTCACCCGCATCTGCTACAACGCCACCGACGCGGTCCTGGCCGACAACAATATCCTGATCCTGTCGGACCGCGCCACCTCGCCGGACCGGATCGCGATCCCGGCGGCGCTGGCCACCGCCGCCATCCATCATCATTTGATCCGCCAGGGCCTGCGCATGCAGGCCGGCCTGGTGGTGGAAACCGGCGAAGCCCGCGAAGTGCATCATTTCTGCGTGCTGGCGGGTTACGGCGCCGAAGCGGTCAATCCCTATCTCGCCTTCGAGACGCTGGAGCAGATCCGCGTCCAGTCGCGCCTCAGGCTCAAGGCCTATGAAGTCCAGAAGAACTACATCAAGGCGGTGGGCAAGGGCATTCTGAAGGTGATGTCCAAGATGGGCATCTCCACCTACCAATCCTATTGCGGGGCGCAGATCTTCGACGCGGTGGGCCTCTCCAGCGAGTTCATCGAGAAATATTTCACCGGCACCGCCTCGACCATCGAAGGCATCGGGTTGAAGGAGATCGCCGAGGAGAGCGTCAAGCGGCACCGCGACGCCTATGGCGACAATCCCATCTACCGCAATGCGCTGGACGTGGGCGGCGATTATGCCTTCCGCCTGCGCGGCGAGGACCATGCCTGGACGCCGGAAAGCGTTTCGCGCCTCCAGCATGCGGTGCGCGGCAACAATCCGGCCGAATATCAGCTCTTCGCGCAGCAGATCAACGAACAGAGCGAGCGGTTGCTCACCTTGCGCGGGCTGATGCATTTCAAGGCCGATGGCCCGGGCATTCCGCTCGACCAGGTCGAGGCGGCGTCCGAGATCGTCAAGCGCTTCTCCACCGGCGCGATGAGCTTCGGCTCGATCAGCCGCGAGGCGCACACCACCCTCGCCATCGCCATGAACCGCATCGGCGGACGCTCCAACACGGGCGAGGGCGGCGAGGAGCCGGATCGCTTCGTGCCGATGGCCAATGGCGATTCGATGCGGTCGAAGATCAAGCAGGTGGCGTCGGGCCGCTTCGGCGTCACCACCGAGTATCTGGTCAATTCCGACGACATCCAGATCAAGATGGCGCAGGGCGCCAAGCCCGGCGAGGGCGGCCAGCTTCCCGGCCACAAGGTGGACAAGGCCATCGCCAAGGTGCGCCATTCCACCCCCGGCGTCGGCCTGATCTCGCCGCCGCCGCATCACGACATCTATTCCATCGAGGACCTGGCGCAGCTGATCCGCGACCTGAAGAGCGTCAATGCCAAGGCGCGCATCTCGGTCAAGCTGGTGTCGGAGATCGGTGTCGGCACGGTGGCCGCGGGCGTCGCCAAGGCGCGCGCCGATCACGTCACCATTTCCGGTTTCGAGGGCGGCACCGGCGCGAGCCCGCTGACCTCGCTGGTTCATGCCGGATCGCCCTGGGAAATCGGTCTGGCCGAAACCCAGCAGACTTTGGTGCTGAACGGGCTGCGCGGCCGCATCGCGGTGCAGGCCGACGGTGGCCTGCGTACCGGCCGCGACGTGGCGGTTGCCGCGCTTCTGGGCGCCGACGAATTCGGCTTCGCCACCGCGCCGCTGATCGCATCGGGCTGCATCATGATGCGCAAATGCCATCTCAACACCTGCCCGGTCGGCGTTGCGACCCAGGACCCGGTGCTGCGCAAGCGCTTCACCGGCCAGCCCGAGCATGTGATCAATTACTTCTTCTTCGTCGCCGAGGAAGTGCGCGAGATCATGGCGAGCCTAGGCTTCCGCACCCTGAACGAGATGATTGGCCGGGTCGACCGGCTGGACATGAACAAGGCCATTGCGCATTGGAAGGCCAAGGGGGTCGATCTCTCCCGCGTGCTGCACCAGCCGCAGAAGAAGCCTGGCGTCGCCATCCATCATTGCGAACAACAGAACCATGGCCTCGACACGGCGCTGGATCACGACCTGATCGCGGCGGCGCAGCCTTCTATCGCCCATGGCCAGCCGGTGCGGCTGGAACGGACCGTCCGCAATGTCGATCGCACCGTGGGCGCGATGCTGTCGGGCGAGGTGGCCAAGCGCCACGGCCATGCCGGCCTGCCGGAAGACACGATCTCGATCCGCTTCACCGGCACCGCCGGCCAGTCCTTCGGCGCCTTCCTGTCGCGGGGCGTGAGCCTGGAACTGGTGGGCGATGCCAACGACTATGTCGGTAAGGGCCTGTCGGGCGGACGCATCGTGGTGCGCCAGCCGCGCAACATTCGCCGCGATCCCACCGCCAACATCATTGTCGGCAACACCGTGCTTTACGGCGCCATCGCGGGCGAAGCCTATTTCGAAGGCGTGGCGGGCGAGCGTTTCGCCGTGCGCAATTCGGGCGCCGTCTGCGTGGTCGAAGGCACAGGCGACCATGGCTGCGAATATATGACCGGCGGCGTGGTCGCGGTGCTGGGCAAGACCGGGCGCAATTTCGCCGCCGGCATGTCGGGCGGTGTGGCTTACGTCTATGACCCGGAAGGGCAGTTCGAGGATCTTTGCAACCCCGCCATGGTGAGGCTGGAGAAGCTCGCGCCCATGAGCGGCGCGGAGGATCCGGACATGCCGCGCCAGCGTTCGGTCAGCGTTTCCGATCCCGGCATGGGCGATCTTTTGCGCTTCGATGCGGAGCGGCTGAAGGTCCTGGTCGAGCGTCACCTGCTCTATACCGGCAGCGCGCGCGCCAAGATGCTGCTCGACAATTGGGAACAGAGCGTCGGCCAATTCGTGAAGGTGATGCCCACCGACTATGCCAAGGCTTTGGCCGACATGAAAAAGGACCGCGCCAGCGCGGTCGCCGCTGAGTAGACGAGCGCGTCATGGGAAAAATCACAGGCTTTCTGGAGATCGAGCGGCAGGACCGCGGCTATGACAAGCCGGAGGCACGCCTCAAGACCTACAAGGAGTTCGTCCATCCGCTGGCGAACGCCGAGCTGGAAAAGCAGGCGGCGCGCTGCATGGATTGCGGCATTCCCTTCTGCCACCAGGGCTGCCCGGTCAACAATCTGATCCCCGACTGGAACAATCTGGTCTATCGCGACCAGTGGCGTATCGCCTCCGACACGCTGCACTCCACCAACAATTTTCCGGAATTCACCGGCCGCATCTGCCCGGCGCCGTGCGAGGCGTCCTGCACCCTGAAAATCCAGGACACGACGGTCACCATCAAGACCATCGAATGCCAGATCGTGGACCGGGCCTGGGAAGAAGGCTGGGTCCGTCCGCAAGTTCCTGCGAAAAAGACCGGCAAGACCGTTGCCGTGGTGGGCTCGGGTCCGGCGGGCC
>JAFKFF010000111.1 GCA_017307315.1 Alphaproteobacteria bacterium | reverse complement strand
GCGTTGTAGGACGCCATCGACAGTCCGAACAACGACCAGGTCACCACATCGCATTGCACTTCCGGCGGCGGCGCGCCGCTGCCCAGCACATAGCGATGGCCGCTGCACGAGGCCGGTCCCGGCAGGATGTGATATTCCATGCCGGTCTGATAGGCGCCGATCAGACCCGACGTCAGCACGAACAGGATGGCGAACCAGGCCAGCCCCCGCGCGGAGGCGTCGCCGCGCGCCATGGTGATGGCCAGAAGCCCGGTGGCAAAGGCGCCGACATGCGCCCAGCGCTGCCAGTGGCACATCTCGCACGGCGGATAGCCGGCGAGATATTGAAAGCCCAGCGCGCCCAGAAACAGGCAGAAGCCGCCGGCGCCGGTGAGAAGCGCGATATGTTCAGCGCGCAAAGATGGCTGCATCGTCATGGAAGGCCTTGAACTCCAGCGCATTGCCCGAAGGGTCGAGAAAGAAGAAGGTCGCCTGCTCGCCCGGCAATCCTTCGAAACGGATGCCGGGTTCGATGATGAAGGAAATTTTTTCCGCCGTCAGGCGATCGGCAAGTTTTCGCCATTCTTTCATCGGAAGAATTGCACCGAAATGACGCACCGGGACGGAATCGCCATCGACCTGATTATGTGCTTTGTGTCCCGCTTCATCCGGGCTTAAATGCGCGACGATTTGATGGCCGAAGAAATCGAAATCGACCCAGTCATCGCTCGAGCGGCCTTCGGGACAGCCGAGCAGGTCGCCGTAGAAAGCGCGGGCTTCGGAAAGGTCGCGCACCGGAAACGCCATATGGAAGCGTGGACGCTCTGACATGTTGAAATCCCTGTTCGGGGGCAAGCCTAAGACCAAGCGCGCGGAAAAGCGAGCCGTCCGGCGTGAACTGTTGGCCATCGACGGCGCCGATGTCGCCATCAATGTGCGTCTCAATCCGCGCGCGCGCCGCATCGTCATGCGCGTTCACCCCGATAGCGGCGAGGTCATGGTCACCGCGCCCACGCGCGGCGGCATGGCGCAAGCCTTGGCCTTTGCGCGCGGCGAAGCGCAATGGATCGCCCGCCAGCTCGAGCGGCGGCCCAAGCCGGTGCCCCTGATGCCCGGCGCGATTATTCCTTTCCTGGGCGTGGCCCATCCCGTCCGTCACTCCACGCTGCGCGGGCCCGCGCCGGTCTGGGCGGCGGACGGCGCCATCCTGGTGAGCGGGCATCTGGAACATGCGCCGCGGCGCATCGCCGATTTCCTCAAGCGCCAGGCGCGCGAGGTGCTGGCGTCGCGGTCGGTGGAATATGCCGCGCGCATCGGGCTTCGCCCGTCCCGCATCAGCGTGCGCGATACCAGAAGCCGCTGGGGCTCTTGCAGCCAGAACGGTTCGCTGTCTTTTTCCTGGCGGCTGATCCTGGCGCCGGAATTCGTGCGCGACTATGTGGTGGCACATGAAGTGGCGCATCTGAAGGAAATGAATCATTCGCCGCGCTTCTGGGCGCAGGTGAAGATCCTGTCGCCCGATGTCGACCGCGCCCGCCGCTGGCTGCGCGAGCATGGCCGCGGCCTGCTGCGCTATAATTGATCTTTCAGCCGTCGCGGGCGGAGGGGTAAGAAACTTACTTCCCTCCAAACAAACTATTCAGAATCTTGTCGAAGGAATCCGGCTGCGCCGCCGTGGCAACGGATGACGCCGGCGGCGCGGGCGGTGCGACCGGGGGCGGCGCTTCCGTCGCTTCCGCCACCAGCGGTGCCAGCGCATCGGGCTGCGGCAATGGTTCAGCGCCGGGCAGAGGCTTGAACGGCATGTCGCGCTCGGCTTCTTCCATGAAGGCGTGGAAGATGCGCGCCGGCAGGCCGCCGCCGGTCGCCCTTTTCATCGGCGCGGAGTTGTCGTTGCCGATCCATACCCCCGTCACCAGGTCGGCGGTGAAGCCCACGAACCAGGCATCGTGGAAATCCTGGGTGGTGCCGGTCTTGCCCGCGGTGGGGTGGTCGGCCAGCCGCGCCGCCTTGCCGGTGCCGGTCAAGACCGTCTGCATCATCAATTTCGTCATCGCCGCATTGTCGGCCGGCGACATCACCGTGCCCGGCCCGCCCGCCTTGCGCTGGTAGAGCAGCTTGCCCGCCTTGGTGCGCACCCGGGTGATGGCATGGGGAACGACGCCGGTCCCGCCATTGGCGAAGGATGCATAGGCGCCGGTCAGTTCCAGCGGCGTCACGCCGGAGGTGCCCAACGCCAGGGACGCGACTTCGTCGAGGGGCGAGGTGATGCCCAGCCGCCGCGCCGTCGCCGCCACCTGCTTGGGGCCCAGTTCGTCGGTCAACTGCGCCGCCACGACATTGGAACTGTCGGCAAAGGCTTCGGTGATGGTGATGTCGCCCTTGTACTTGCCTTCGAAATCCGACGGCTTCCAGCCGCGGATGTTGATCGGCCCGTCATGGACGATGTCGTCGGGGGTGCGGCCATGCTCGAAGGCGGTGAGATAGACGAAGGGCTTGAAGGCCGATCCGGGCTGGCGCACCGCGTCGGCGGCGCGGTTGAAGGCCGACTGGGCATAGGAGCGTCCGCCCACCATGGCGCGGATGGCGCCGTCCGGCGTCATCGCCACCAGCGCGCCTTGCCCGGCATGCAGCTTCTCGCCGTCAGTACCCAGGCCCTGCGCCACCGCCCGCTCGGCCATGTTCTGCATGTCGAGATCGAAGGTCGTGCCTACCACCACCGCGTCCGAACCTTCGCCCAATATGCCGTTCAGCTGCGACACCACCCAATCGACGAAATAACCGGATTCCGGGGTGCCGGTGCCCGACACGGTGCGCGGCCGCGTCGCCTGCGCCTGGGCGCGAGTGGTGGCATCGATGAAGCCGACATCCTGCATCGCCTTCAGCACCAGGCCCGCGCGGGCCAGCGAAGCGTCCGCATCGGCGATGGGATTGTAGCGCGCCGGCGCCTTGACGCTGCCCGCCAGCATCGCCGCTTCCGTCAGGCTCAGCGCGTCGGCATGCTTGCCGAAGAATTTCTCCGCCGCCGCTTCGATGCCGAAAACCCCGGCGCCGAAATAGACGCGATTGAGATAGAGCGTGAGGATCTGGTTCTTGGAATAGCGCGTCTCCAGATAGACGGCGAGCATGGCTTCCTGCACCTTGCGGTCGAAGGTGCGGTCGGGATCGAGGAACAGATTCTTCGCCAGTTGCTGGGTGAGAGTCGATCCGCCCTGCACCACATGGCCCGCCATCATGTTGGCCAAGCCCGCGCGCGCCATGCCGACGGGATCGATGCCGAAATGGCTGCGGAAGCGGCGGTCCTCGATGGCGATGAAGGCGTTGGGCACATAAGGCGGCAGCTTTTCCACATCGACCAGCACCCCGCGCACCAGGCCGCGCCGGGCGATCATGCGGCCCTTGTCGTCCAGCACGGTGATGTCGCGCGAGGCCGGGCCGGTGAGAAGATTGCGCGCGTCCGGCAGCCCGGCGATGAAATGCGACCAGAAGACCGCGCCGAAGATCACGCCCCAGACCAGCAGCATGGCGATCGCGAAAGGCCAGATGCGCTTTCGTTTCGGCTCGGGTTCTAAATCGTAGCCTTCGTCGAAATCGCTTTCGTCATAATCGTCGCGCCGGGGCACATAGCTGCCCGCGCCGCGTCGAATGATGCGTGGCTCGTCGTCGAAATCGGGTGGCGGCCGCCTCTTGCCCATGGGGCGGGATCGTGTCTCTTAAGGGTTAACGGAACTTTAAGGGTTCATTAACCAGCTACCCTTGGCATTGCGAAGCGAAATCGCGAGTTCCTATCAGGAACCCAGGCGATATCCGCCCTCTTCGGTCACCACGATTTTGGCCTCTCCCACATTTTCCTCGATCTTCTTGCGAAGCCGGTAGATGTGGGTTTCCAGGGTATGGGTGGTGACGGCGGGGTTATAGCCCCAGACTTCATGCAGCAAGGTCTCGCGCGCCACCGTCTCTCCCGCCGCATGCAGGAATTTCAGGATGTCGGTCTCCTTCTCCGTCAACCGCACCTTGCGGGGGCCGCGCGACAGAAGCTTGGCGCCGGGACGGAAAAGGTAAGGCCCGATCGCCACCGGCGCGTCATCGTTGGCGGCATGACGGCTGAGATGCTGGTTCATACGCGCCAGAAGATCGGCGAAGCGGAACGGCTTTTCGATATATTCGCCGGCGGGCGGCGGCGCGCCGGGCTCCGACAAGAGCAGCACGGGGGCGCCCAGGCCCCGGTTTTTCAATTCGCGCGCCAGCGCATCGCCCGTCGCGTCGGGAAGCTGCTGATCGATGATGGCGAGCGCGAAGTCTTCTTCGCCCGCCAGGTTGCGCGCCTCGGTCGCATTCGCGGCTTCGGCGACGGCATAGGCGCCTTCGCGCGTCAGCTGCTCGGCCAGGGATTGGCGAAGCAATGCGTCATCGTCCACCAGAAGAATGCGCTTGATGCTGGCCATGCCGTCCCGGATTTGTGCGCCGCCACAATAGCGTGATTTGCCGCTTCCCAAAAATATCGCGCCCGGCAAATTCTGCCGCGCACCCGCCGGCCGGCGATGAAATTCCCGCAATAGAGCGATTTTCGACCTGGCAGGGTGCTTGCTTGCAGAAGGCGCATGGCCCTCGAACCCACTCTTTCCGCGCCGTCTGTTGCGCCGCCCGCCGCGGCTGCGGTCAAGGCCGCGGCCAAATCGTCGGAGTGGGATTTCTCGTTCCACAATCTGCTGCAGATCCTCAATCCGCTGGAGCATCTGCCCATCGTCGGCACCATCTACCGCGCCATCACCGGCACCCATATCGGCGTTCCGGAGCGCATCGCGGGCGACGCGCTTTATGGCGGGCTGTGGGGCGCGGTGTCGGGGGCAGCCGATGCCGCGTTCGAAGCGATCACCGGCAAGGATTTCGGCAGCACCGTGCTGGCGCTCTTCACCGGCTCCCATCGCGCCACCGCGGTGGCGGGCAAAGAGACGGTCACCCCCGCGCAGCTCGCGGCCCTGTCGCAGGACAGCGCTCCCGCCATCACGCCGGACGCGATGGCGCTGCAGGCCTCGCTCAGCCGGAAGGGTATCGATGGCGATCTGGCGCGGCGTGCGATGGCGGCCTATCGCAAATCCATGACGCTGCCTTCCCTGGTGCCCACGACTTAGCTAGTCTTCCGGCCATGGATTTGATCGTTTCCAATTCTCCCGCAGGCCCGGTGATGGACTGGGGTGCCGGTCCGCGCCGCTGCGCGGTCGGGCCTGCCGGCATCGGCGCCAACAAGAAGGAAGGCGACGGCAAGACGCCCATCGGCGTTTTCCCGTTGCGCCAAGTCTTCTGGCGCGCCGACCGCACTGAGAAGCCGCAAACGGTTTTGCCGGCACGCGCGCTGGTGCCCGAAGATGGCTGGTGCGATGCCCCGGGCGATCCCAACTACAACAAGCTGGTCAAGCATCCTTATCCCGCGAGCGCCGAGCATCTGTGGCTCGACAGTCATGTCTACGACATCATCGTCGTCGTCGGCTTCAATGACGATCCGGTGGTCTCGGGCGCGGGCAGCGCGATCTTTCTACATCTGGCGCGCGAAGGGTATACGCCGACCGCCGGCTGCGTGGCGCTCACCGATCACGACCTGCGCGCGGCGCTGGCACAATTCCGCGCCCAGGACAGGGTGCGGATCGAAGCGTAAATTCGATTAAATAATCTCACCATGGCCGGCCTTGAGCCGGCCATCCAGGATTGTAATCACGGTCTTGTCCCATGGATGGGCGGGTCAAGCCGGCCCATGGAGAATGATTGAAACAGCGCTCTTAAATCTTGGGCCTTTCGCCGAAAATGGCGCTTCCCACGCGCACATGGGTGGCGCCAAAGCGCACCGCCATCTCGAAATCGCCGCTCATGCCCATGCTGAGTTGATCCAGGCCATTCTCCCGCGCCAGCTTGGCCAGAAACGCGAAATGCGGCGCGGCATCGTCTTCCACTGGCGGAATGCACATCAAGCCTTCGACCGGCAGCCGGCGCTCGCGGGCATAGGTGACCAGCGCCGTCGCTTCGCCCGGCATCACGCCCGCCTTTTGCGGCTCTTCGCCCGTGTTCACCTGCACGAACAGGCGAGGAGATTTTCCGCTTTTGTCGCGCTCGGCGGCCAGGGCATCGGCCAGGCGCGCGCGGTCCAGGGTCTGGATCACATCGAACAGCGCCACCGCTTCCTTGACCTTGTTGGTCTGCAAGGGGCCGATCAGGTGCAATTCCAGGTCGGGATGATCCGCTTTCAGCGCCGGGAATTTGCCTTGCGCTTCCTGCACCCGGTTCTCGCCGAAAATGCGCTGCCCCGCCGCCAAGGCGTCGCGCACGGCGCCCGCGTCCATGGTCTTGCTGACGGCGACGAGTTTGGTCTGGGGTGCGGGCGCGATCGCCGCCTTCCGCGCCGCGTCGATGCGGGCCAGTATGGCGGCCAGATTCTCTGAGATGCTCATGACGGTTTTAAACCTAGCAAGAGCCGCCGCCCGCCTCAACGCGGGCGTGCTCGCTTTGCTCACCGATGATGAGCGCCTGCCCGATCCGCTGCGCGCGGCGCGGGCTTTGCCGAAAGGCAGCCTGGTGATCGTGCGCGCGCGCGACACCGCGCGCCGCCGCGCCTTGGGCGAGGCGCTGCGCGAACAGACGCAGGGCCTGATCCTGTTGGCGGCGGACGATCCCGTCCTGGCCGACCGGCTGCATGGCCTGCATCTGCCCGAAATCCGTGCGGGCGAGGCGGCGCATTGGCGCGCGCGCCGGCCGCACTGGATGATAACCGTCGCGGCGCATTCGCCGCGCGGATTGCATGCGCCCTATGCCGATGCGGTCTTGCTGTCGCCGGTCTTTCCCACCCAAAGCCATCCGGACGCGGCGTCGCTGTCGGCACCGCGGGCCCGGCTGATCGCGCGCAAGGCCGTGCTTCCGGTGCTGGCGCTGGGCGGCGTCGATGCACAAAACGCGGCGCTCCTGACAGGGTTCTCCGGTATCGCGGCGATTGGGGCGCTTGGAGCATTGCCAGGAAAAGTGTGAGCGGTTTTCCGTCGGCAATGCGACCGGGAATCAGACGTGCAGATTGAGATGCAGGAAGCCTGCATCCATCTTCAGCTGTGGCGCGCCGTTGAAAAAGACGCCGCTGTCGCGCGCATAATCCAAGCGCTGCCAGCCGCCGGTGATTTGCCAGTTGGCGTTGAGTACATAACCCAATGACGCCTGAGTGCCGTTCAATCCCAGCCGCGTCCCGCTCGCGCCCAGGCTTGGCACATGGCCGGCGACCGCGTTGCCGTATTCGATACCGGCGACCCAATCGCCATAGGTCGCTATCGCGCTGACATGCAGCGCGCGGGTGGAGGCGCCGTCATAGCTGCGCGCGATGTCGAACGCATAAGCATTGCTGCTGCGATAAGACCCGCCCAGAGACAGGCTGAGATCGTCATTGACGGTGTAGTCGGCCCGAAGCCCGAAACCCAGATCGCTGACGCCGCGCTGGCCGGCCAGCTTGTGTTCGCCGCGCCCTTCCGCGATCCCGCCATAACCGGTAAGGCTCACCGGCCCCACATCGGTCGAATAGCGCAGGCCCGCTTCCCAGATCGCCGCTTGGCGTCCGGGCACATCCGGTCCCGCATTCACGAAGGGCAGGAAATTCTTGCCCTGGTTGGGGGTGAAGGACAGCGCCAGTTGCACCCCGAACAGCGCCGGACTGACATAGGCGATCTTGGCGTAATTGGACGACGCGCCCACGGCGGTGCGCAACGCGAAGACATCGCTGACGGCATGGCCGGTGAGGGGATCGCGGAAAAATGTGGTCTGGGGATCGTCCAGCGACACCTGGGCATCCACCTTGGGGCCGCCCGCCGCCACGACATAGCCGGCCCCGTCGGTCTGGCCGATTTCCACCCGGCCAAGCCCGGTGCGGACATCGGCGAACAGCTTTTCGAAAAAATTCCCGCCATAACGGCCCCGCGACAGCCGGTCGCCGACGGCGAAGGTGGCGTTGAAGCCCAGCTGCAGGCCGCTGTCATAGTCGCGGTGCAGCCGGGGCATCAGCTTGAGCGCCCCGGAGGCCCAGGGTTGTCCCGACGGGCTGGAATCGAACACTGCCCCGCTGGCCGCGCCCCCCAGCGACAGCTGGGCATCGCCCACCGGCACGTCCAGCCGGGAAATGCCGAGATCGCCCGCCTCCAGCGCCACGGCCGGCATCGCGGCCAGAAACCAGCCCAGGGCAGCGCCCGCCGCCAGGACAGCATTGCTTTTCGGAAATCCCGGCCCGCTCATAAGCCCTTCTAACATAAGCCAAACCGGGGCGCTTGCGACAAGGCGCGCGCCGTTGCGCGCCCCGCGCCGTGCCAGTATAAGCCGAACAGGCCAGGGGGTGGACGGTAACCCTGTTGGGCACCGTCGAAGGAACGAACCTGATGCGAATTCTGCCCCTTTTGTTGTGCGCCGCGGCCTTGCCCCTGTTGGCGGCCTGTGGCGGCAACGAGACCTCCACCGATATGGAAACCGGCGCCACCATCGTGGCGGGTGGCCCGGGCAAAATGACCCTGGGGGTCAATTCCTATCTCTGGCATGCCGCGCTCGACACCTTGTCCTTCATGCCGCTCGCCAGCGCCGATCCCTTCGGCGGGGTCATCATCACCGACTGGTATGTCGCGCCGTCCCTGCCGGACGAGCGGCTCAAGGTCACCATCTACATCATGGACCGCAATCTGCGCGCCGATGGCCTCAAGGTCGTGGTCTTCCGCCAGACCCGCAACGGCGCCAACTGGGGCGACGCCACCCCCAATCCCGACACGGCGCACAAGCTGGAAGACGCGATCCTCACCCGTGCGCGCGAATTGCGTCTGGCGACCATGAACCCGCGCGCGTAAAAGATCATCCGGGCCTGCTCTGACGGCCTTTTTGTCTTGTGCCGTATCGAGAGGCTTCACGCATGGCGCGTTACAACGCCAAGGAATCGGAAAAATACTGGCAGGCGGAATGGGACAGGCGGGCGCTGTTCAAGACGCCCGACCATGGCGACAAGCCCAAATGCTATGTGCTGGAGATGTTCCCCTATCCGTCGGGACGCATCCATATGGGCCATGCGCGCAATTACGCGATGGGCGACGTGCTGGCGCGCTTTCGCCGCGCGCAAGGCTATAACGTCCTGCATCCCATGGGCTGGGACGCCTTCGGCCTGCCGGCCGAGAACGCGGCGCGCGACAAGGGCGTGAGCCCGCGCGACTGGACTTACGAAAACATCGCCCATATGCGCGACGGGCTGAAGATGCTGGGCCTGTCGCTGGACTGGTCGCGCGAATTCGCCACCTGCGATCCCGAATATTATCACCAGCAGCAGAAGCTGTTCCTGCAATTCTATAAGGCCGGCTTCGTCTATCGCGGCGAAGCCGACGTGAACTGGGACCCGGTGGACCAGACCGTGCTCGCCAACGAGCAGGTGATCGACGGGCGCGGCTGGCGCTCGGGCGCGGAGGTGGAGCGGCGCAAGCTGTCGCAATGGTTCTTCAAGATCACCGCTTTCGCCGAAGAATTGCTGACCGCGCTCGACGGCCTGGACCGCTGGCCGGAGAAGGTCCGCGTCATGCAGCGCAACTGGATCGGCAAGAGCGAAGGCCTCAAATTCCAATTCGCGCTGTCGGACGGCGAAAAACTGGACGTCTTCACCACCCGTCCCGACACCTTGTTCGGGGCGAGCTTTGTCGGCCTGTCGCCGGATCATCCGCTCACCCAGCACCTGGCCAAGACCGATCAGAAGCTGCAGGATTTCATCGCCGAATGCCGCAAGACCGGCACGGCGGAAGCCGAGATCGAGAAAGCGGAAAAGCTGGGCTACGACACCGGCCTCACCGCCGCCCATCCCTTCGATCCGGATTGGAAGCTGCCGGTGATGGTGGCGAACTTCGTGCTGATGGGCTACGGCACCGGCGCGATCTTCGGCTGTCCCGCGCACGACCAGCGCGACCTGGATTTCGCCCGCAAATATGATCTCGACGTCGTGCCGGTGGTGGTGCCGTCCGATGCCGATGCCAAACGCTTCGCGATCGCCGACGAGGCTTATGTCGGCCCTGGCCGTCTGGCCAATTCGCGCTTCCTCGATGGCATGACGGTGGACGAGGCGAAGGCCGAAGTCGCCGCGCGGCTGGAAAAGGCGGGCATCGGCGAACGCACGGTGAACTACCGCCTGCGCGACTGGCTGGTGTCGCGCCAGCGCCCCTGGGGCTGCCCGATCCCCATGGTTCATTGCGCCAAATGCGGCGTGGTGGCGCTGAAGGAAAGCGACCTGCCGGTGCTGTTGCCGGAGAAGCTCGATTTCTCCAGAAGCGGCAATCCGCTCGACCGCGACCTGGCCTGGAAGACCACCACCTGTCCCGATTGCGGCGGCCCCGCCACCCGCGACACCGACACGCTCGACACCTTCGCGGATTCGTCCTGGTACTTCGCCCGTTTCTGCGATCCGCACGCGCAAACGCCGGTCAACAAGGACGCGGCGGATTACTGGCTGCCGGTCGATCAATATATCGGCGGCATCGAGCATGCGATCCTGCATCTGCTCTATGCCCGCTTCTTCACCCGCGCGATGAAGCGGCTGGGCCTGGTTTCGGTCGAAGAGCCGTTCGCCGGCCTCTTCACCCAGGGCATGGTTTGCCATGAGACCTATCGCGACGCTTCCGGCTGGCTCTCGCCCGACGAGGTGGTGAAGGAAGGTGGCAAGGCCTATCGCCTGGACAATCACGCGCCGGTGGAAATCGGCTCGTCGGAGAAGATGTCCAAGTCCAAGCGCAACGTGATCGCGCCGGAAGCGATCATTTCCGATTACGGGGCCGACACCATCCGCTGGTTCATGCTGTCGGATACCCCGCCCGAGCGCGACATCGAATGGACCGATGCGGGCGCCGAAGGCTGCTGGCGTTTCGTCCAGCGCGTCTGGCGCCTGGTCAGCGAAGCCGAGGGCCTGCCCGCGCCGGGCACCGCCGCCGCGCCGGCCGACGATGTCTCGAAGGCGCTGCGCCAGGCGGCGCACAAGGCCATCGCGGCGGTGACGGACGATCTGGGCGCCCTGCGCTTCAATCGCGCCGTGGCGCAGCTCTACATGCTCTCCAACGCCATCGCCGATGCGCCCAGGGCCGACCCGGCCACACGGCGCGAAGCGCTGGAGGCGCTGGTGCTGCTTTCGGCCCCGATGATGCCGCACCTGGCCGAGGAATGCTGGCGGGCGC
>JAFKFF010000110.1 GCA_017307315.1 Alphaproteobacteria bacterium | reverse complement strand
CCGTTCTGGAAGAGCGACAGGATCGTCTGCGGCGCCTGGTTGGCGATCGACAGCGCCTGCACGCCCAGCTGCTGCTTGACCTGCAACGACTGAAGGCTGGCGCTTTCGTCGGCCATGTTGGCGTCCACCAGATTGCCCAAGCCCGCCGACAGCGTGTCGGCCAGTTTCTGGGTGAAAGTCGCCTGGATCGAGAATTTCGCCGCGCCGGCCGACAATTTGGCCAGGGCCGCGTTGACGTTGGTCAGCGAGGTCTGGATCACGCTGATCAGCGCCGAGGCCTTGGCCTGGGTCGAAACCGTGGCGGTGGACTTCAGGGTCACGATGCTGCCGCTGAGACTCATATTCTGCGACATGGTGGTGATGCGGCGGGTGCCGTCGGCCGACGCCAGGGCCTGAACCTTGGTGGTCGAGCCGTCGACCAGGTTGAAATTGTTGAAGACCGCATTTTTCACGATCGTCGAGATCTGGTCGCGCAACGCGGTGAAGTCCGAATTCAGCGCCTGGCGGCTCGCGGTGTCGAGCGAGGGGTCGGCGGCGGAAAGCGCCTTCTGCTTCAACTGGATCATCAGATCGGAAATCGACTGGCCGGCGGACAGCGCGACTTCGATGGCGGACGAGCCGTTGTTGAGGCTGCTGATCACGGACTGGAAGCCCGCGATGGCGCCGCGCTGATTCTGGGCAATGGCGTAGATCGCACCATCGTCTTTAGCGGACGCAACCTTCAAACCGGAATTGATGGCATTCTGGGTCCGGCTGAGCTGACCCTGCGTTTCATTCAGATATTGCAGCGCCGTCATCGCGCCGGTGTTGGTGTTGACGCTAAAAGACATGGGGGGTTCTCCATAACTTCAAATTCGGTGGGGCGGCGCGTTTCTCGCGGTGCCTGGGCGCTCGGCCCGAACCGCATTTTGCAACCGCCGTGCCAGGGCGTTGTCGCGTCTTTAACTTTGGAATATATTGTTTTTATTGAATTATTTTCAGCGCCAGCTGCCGGGAATTAGGCATGATTTGCCGGTCCGGAAGAAACTGCCGTGACTTTTTTGGCCCCCATCTGTCTTTCTCGGGATGAACCCTCGAAAGACATCTTCCCCCGCCAATGGCTTCGCCATGCGGGGGAAGAAAGTCCGTACAAGCCGATTGCGCGCTAACACTAATACGCAGACCCGCCTCTCCTGTGCGTGCGCAGCACGCTGACAGGGAGGGATGGCCATAGCAGCGCTTGCAGGCGCGTGGGCGCGGGCCGACGCGCCAAAAGCAAAGCTGCGAAGGCCGGAGGGGTTAAAAAATAAAACCGGCGCGTTGCCGCGCCGGCTTTAAATGCCCCCTTGAACCCGATGTTTGCTAGCCGGCCTTGGCCTGAAGGCCCTGCATGACGGTGCGGTTGATTTCGATCAGAGGATCGATCGGCGCTTTTTCGCGCGTCACCCGGCGGGAATATTTCGAGACCCACAGCGACAGCGAAATGATCTTGGCCCGCAAATCCTCGGTCAGCGCGTTGCGGTCGTCCATGCAATCGGCCGCCAGGGTGCGCCACATGCGCTTGTTCCAGTCTATCGCCTGAATCAGCGGCGCGCCTTGCGCGTTGCTGGTCTTGGCGTCGAGCAGCGCGCCCGTCACCTGGCCGAACAAGCGATATTCGGTCGCGCGCGGATCCTCAACGACGCGTTGAATATTTTGGTACGCTTGAAGGGTCATAATTCAGTCGCTCCTGTTCGTAATCGAATAGCTTGCGGCAGGCGATCAACGCCTTGTAGTAGGCCCCTTGCGTGACGTCGCGGGTGATGTCCACGCAAGCCGTCAATATCTCGGGATTCTTGATGGCGCTCATGAACTCGTTCATGCGTAGCGCGAATTCGGTATAGGTTTCCTCGCTGTTCTCGGCATCGAGATACATCATCATGATGGCGAGATAGACCAGGCGCGCCGGCGTCTTGGCGTCCTGGGGCTGCATGATGTCCTTTTCGCGCAGCACGCAGGCCTTGTTTTGAATCACCAGGCTGGTGCGCTTGTCGCCATTGGCGAGCACCGCGCCGTTGAGAACGAATTTCTCGCCGGGCTTGAGCGACAATTTCAAAGGCATGCGGGGGGTCCTTGCCTGTCTAAGGAGTGTGACCTTATCGCGGCAGGGTTAACAAAAGCCTGCTGGTTCCAGCGCTATCGTTCATAAGCGGTTAAACATAAGCCGCTTTGATGGCCGCGGATTTCCCAGCCGAAAGACATTCCCGATGGCGACCGCAGCGGCCCTCAAGAGCATCGATTCGTTAAGCGGGGTCGATGCCCGCATGGAAGCCCTGGACCGGCTGGAAAAGCTGACCGATGAGGCCGCCGCCGAGATCGCGCGGCACCGCTCCAATATTCTTCTCAAGCGCGGCATCCGCTTCTGGCGCCGGGGCGAAATCGTCCGCGCCGGCCAATGGGCGATGAAGGCGGCGGAAAAGGACGGCACCAACGCCAAGGCCTTTCACGTGCTCGCCATGGCGCTGGAGCGGATGGGTCACCTGCACAAGGCGCTGGTGACTTACGAACGGGCGTTCGAACTCGATCCCAACGATCCGGAGCTGCTGATCAATCTGGGCCTCACGGCCTGGAACCTGAAATTCACCGAAGGCGCGGCGCGGATGTTCCGTCTTTATGTCGATGCCTGCCCGGATTCGCCGCTGGGCTACAACAATCTGGGCAGCGTTCTGTACGATCTGGGCGATCCGGAAGCCGCCATCGAGACCTTGCGCGCGGCGATCTACAAGATGCCGCACCAGGCGATCCTGTGGAATTCCTTGGCCACGGTTCTGGCCGAGGAAGGGCGCGCCGACGAAAGCCTGATCTTCTACAACGAGGCCTCGCGGCTGGAGCCGGGCTTCGCGCGTGCCTATCACAATCTGGGCTATGCCTATCAGCATCTGGGCCAGCTGGAAGAAGCGCTGGAGAATTACGACCGGGCGCTGGCGCTGGCCGTCGATCCCACCGAGAAGATGGAATCGCGTCATTCGCGCAGCATCTGCCTGATCGGGGCGGGCAAGCTGGAAGAAGGCTTTCGCGAATATGAAATCCGCAACAGCGAGCGCTTCCGCGCCTATTTCCACCACATGATCCGCGCCCCGCGCTGGAACGGCGAGCCGGTGGAAGGCCTGAAGCTGCTGCTGGTGGGCGAACAGGGGCTGGGCGACGAATTCATGTTCGCCAATATCCTGCCCGATATCGCGCGCGATCTGGGCCCCGACGGCAAGCTGCAGATCGCGGTCGATCCGCGCCTGGTATCGCTGTTCCAGCGCAGTTTTCCGGAGGCGGAAGTGGGCACCTATGACGACCGCACCCTGATCGACGACAATGGCAACAAGGCGATCCGGCTCATTCCCTTCGCCTCCAACGGCAACGAGCCCGACATGTGGGCGCCGATGGGTTCGGCATTGCAGGTCTATCGCAAGCGCCTTTCCGATTTTCCGCACAAACCGTTCCTCACACCCGATCCGGTCCGGGTGGCGGAATTCCGCGAGACGCTGGCGCGCCTGCCGGGCAAAAAAGTCGGGGTCTGCTGGCGTTCCATGATGCTGGAAGCCAAGCGGGCCAAATATTTCAGCCCCATCGAAGGCTGGGCCCCGGTGCTGAAGACCGAAGGCGTCAGCTTCATCAATCTGCAGTATGGCGACTGCGCGGAAGAATTGGCCCGCGCGCACAGCGAGCACGGCATCACCATCCACCAGATCGAAGGCCTGGACCTGCGCGACGATATCGACGGCACCGCCGCCCTGTGCGCGGCGCTGGACCTGGTGCTGTCGGCGCCGACCGCCGCTGCCGCCACCGCCGCCAGCGTGGGCGCCAAGGTCTGGTTCCTGGTGGCGGGCCGCACCTGGCCGCAGCTGGGAACGGACGAATATCCCTGGTACGCGGACACGCGCGTGTTCGCGCCCAAATCCTTCGGCGACTGGCCCGCCCTGATGGCCGATGCCGCCGCCGAACTGAAAACCTTCGCGGGCTGATCAGACCGGAAAGTTGAACGGGCGTCCCCGCGATTTGGGATTCCAGCCCGCCGCGATGGCGCGGCGAATGATGTCCGGCAAGGCTTCGCGGTCGATCTCCGGACGCTCGGTCTTGCCGCCGGGCATTTCGCGGAAGGGAAATTCCAGGATCAGCTCGCGGTGGGTTTCGTCCGCGCGCTCCACCGACAGGCGCAGGCCGACATGATCGCCCGCCGGATCCCAGATCTGCTCGCTGCGCAAGGTCCAGCGCAACGGATAATCGGCCACCGTCAGGGTTCCGGAGAGTTCGCGCTTGCGTCTTTTGGTCATGACGCGCGTGACGTGGCCGAGCGGCGGGGACCGGTCAAGCCTCAAAAAATTGAGCGGATGGCGGAGACCCGCCATCCGCTCCAGGTTCGGCTGATATCCGGGTGCCGGGGGTGGTCCGGGATCAACCAAGGGAAGCTAGTCACGTCTAGTACAATTATTGGTTGTACACAGGGGCCCTTAACGGGGCCTTAAAGACAGGCCAGAAGCGCCGCCTGATTGGGCGCCGCCGCGATCCGAAGATCCGCGAAGGAAAGCCCGTCCAGGCCGCGCGCGGTGTTGGCGCTGATGCACACGGCGATGACTTGGGCCAGCGAAAGTTCCGCCCGCCGGGCGCAGGCGGCAAAGACCTGGGCACTGCGGGGCGAGAAGAACAGCGCCGCCTGCACCTGGCCTTGGTGCAAGGCGCGGATGGCTTCGTCGGGCAAAGTCGTTGCCGTGTCCACGCGGTAGAGATTTTCCCGCCGCACCGTGAAGCCTTTTGCGGTCAGCGCCCCCGCCAGCCAGCCGCCGCCGTCCGCGCCGGCCGCGTGCAACAAGGAACCCGCCCCCGGATCGGCCCATTGCGACACCGCTTCGGCCAGCGCCACGGCATCGCCATCAGCATTCCGTACACGGAGGAAACCGGCTTTCGCCGCCGCCGCCGCCGTCTGCGGGCCGACCGCGAACAGCGGAAGATCGCGCCGCTCTGTCCGCCTGCTCAAGGCGCGCACGCCATTGGCGCTGGTCGCGAGCAGGGCCTGAACGTCGTCAAGCGCAAGCGCTTCGCCATCGGAAAAACGGACCTGCAGCAGCGGCGCCAGCAGCGCGTCATGTCCCAAATCGCCAAGCCGGCGCGCGATATCCGCACCATCCTCGGCCGGCCGGGTCACCAGAATCCGCATGGAAGCGCATCACTTTCGCAATTCGTGCCGCTGGTCTAGAGGAGTAGCTCTTAAAGGGACCGGCGGAACTTGAATAGCCTGACGATATTAGGCCTGGAGACCAGCTGCGACGAGACCGCCGCCGCCGTGGTGCGGGGCTTTCCGCCCGGGCCCGGCGCGATTCTGTCGAATGTGGTGTTCAGCCAGACCGAAGCGCACGCGCCTTATGGCGGGGTGGTGCCGGAAATTGCCAGCCGGGCGCATCTGGAAATCCTGGACGGGTTGATCGCGCGCGCCTTGAAGGATGCGGCTATCAAGCTCGCCGATGTCGATGCGGTGGCTGCCACCGCAGGGCCCGGCCTGATCGGCGGGGTGATGGTGGGCCTGACCACCGCCAAGGCGCTGGCCTTGTCGCAAGCAAAGCCGCTGATCGCGGTCAATCATCTGGCCGGCCATGCGCTGACGGCCCGCCTGACGCATGGCGTGGACTTTCCCTTCCTGCTGCTTCTGGTGTCGGGTGGCCATTGCCAGCTTCTGGCGGCGGCGGGCCCGGAACAATACCGGCTTTACGGCACC
The DNA here is from genome assembly GCA_017307315.1 of Alphaproteobacteria bacterium. Lineage (GTDB taxonomy): Bacteria > Pseudomonadota > Alphaproteobacteria > Micropepsales > Micropepsaceae > Rhizomicrobium. Next base: position 5,467 of record JAFKFF010000110.1, on the reverse strand, counting down.
ACCATGGACGATGCGGTGGGCGAAGCCTTCGACAAGACCGCCAAGATTCTGGGCCTGCCCTATCCCGGCGGCCCGAATGTGGAAGCGCATGCCGCGCGAGGCAATCCGCGCGCCTATTCCCTGCCGCGGCCGTTGCTGGGTCGCGCGGGAATGGACTTTTCCTTTTCCGGCTTGAAGACGGCGGTGCGCCAGCTGGCGGCGCAGGACGAAATCGATGTCGATGACGCCTGCGCGTCGTTTCAGGCGGCGGCGATCGACATTCTCTGCGACCGCACGGCCCGCGCCCTGGCGCGGTTCCGCGACGACTTTCCCGATGCGGCCCGTCCCACCTTGGTGGTGGCGGGCGGGGTTGCCGCCAATGCCGCCATCGGCGCGGCACTGGCCGAACTGGCGGAGAGCCACGGCTTTGAGATCCGCGTGCCGCCGCCCAGATACTGCACCGACAACGCGGCCATGATCGCCTGGGCGGGGCTGGAGCGGTTCGCGCTCGGGAGGCGCGATCCGCTCGAATTCAGCCCCAAGGCGAGATGGCCGCTGGATCGGTCAGACGACGACGGCGACCGTGGCAGCCGCCAGAACGGCGCTTAGAAGGATCAGGACACCGGTCAGGCCTTCGACGATATAGCTGCCGAGCTTGGTGCTGGCTTCAACGGGTTTGCTAAGAACACTCATGGGATACTCCCTCGACAATCCGGCTCCAGAACCATTCGGAGCCCTACGCTGCACTGCAATATATGCCGTGTACGGATTGCTTCAAGAGAAGGTTTTCCTAACCTTACGCAACATTATTGCGTCAATATTTGTACTAAGCCATTGTTCTATAATAGAGAAATATAATTTCTTGCCCCAATCCAGTGATTACGCAGTTGCAACATGGGAGGGTTGCAGGAAATGAAAATCGCCACCTGGAACGTCAATTCGGTGCGCCACCGGATCAACCTGGTGACCCGCTTTTTGCGGGAGCATCAGCCCGACGTGCTGTGCCTGCAGGAGACCAAGGTCATCAATGAACTCTTCCCCAGAGCGCCCCTGGCCAAGCTGGGCTACGAGCATCAGGCGATCCATGGCCAGAAGGCCTATCACGGGGTGGCGGTGCTCTCGCGCCTGCCTTTCAAGAAGACCGGCAGCCAGGATTTCTGCCGCGAGGGCCATGCCCGCCACATGGGCGTGACCTTCGAGAACGGGCTGGAGCTGCACAATTTCTATGTGCCCGCGGGCGGCGACATCCCCGATCCGGCGAAGAACGACAAATTCGCCCACAAGCTGCACTTCCTGGCGGAGATGGAGAAAGTGTTCGGCCGGCGCAAGGCCCAGCGGAAGAACCCCGTGATGCTGATGGGCGATTTGAACGTGGCGCCGCTGGAAAACGATGTCTGGAGCCACAAGCAGTTGCTCGACGTGGTGAGCCACACGCCGGTCGAAACGCGGCTTCTGGGCGAAGCGCAGGCCGCGTTCGAATGGAGCGACGCGACACGCGCCTTCATTCCGCCGCACGAAAAAATTTATTCCTGGTGGAGTTATCGCGCCGCCGATTGGGAAGCATCGGATCGCGGCCGGCGCCTGGATCATGTCTGGCTCAGCCCGGGGCTGAAGGGCGCGCTCAAATCCCAGACCATCCTCAAGAAAATGCGCGGCTGGCAGAAAGCCTCCGACCATGTACCGGTGATCGTGGAGATTGAGGTTTGAGGATCGCCTTTCTCCGCCACGGTCCCACGCTTTGGAATGCGCAGGGCCGCATTCAGGGCCATATCGACATTCCCCTGAGCGACGAAGGGCTGGAGAAAATGCGCGGACTGTTGCCGCCGCCGCCTTTCGGCAAGGCGCGGGTTTTCGTCAGCACGTCGCGGCGGGCGCGCCAGACCGCCGAAGCGCTGGGCCTTGTCGATGCGCAGTGGGATGCGCGGCTGATGGAGCAGAATTGGGGCGAATGGGAGGGGCTGAGCCGCGACGGCATTCTGGCGCGCGATGGCGAGGATGCCTTCGCGCGCGCCGGCGCCGGCCTTGCCTTCCGCCCGCCGGGCGGGGAATCCACCGGAGAACTGCATGCCCGCGTCGCAGCGTTTCTCAAGGATGTGGCGAAGGGCGAGGGCGACGCCATCGCCGTGGCGCATCTGGGCGTGGTGCGCGCCGCTTATACATTGGCGAGCGGCTGGGACATGGCAACGCCGATGCCGCCGGACCTGGACGTGGGCAAAGTGCTGGTGCTGGGGCTTGCTCCCGACGGCACGCCCAGCCTCGCCGCCTTGAATGTGGAATTCCCGCTCAGACCCAGAACGGCTTGAGTTTGGCGAAGCGCTTCCAGCGCTTCAGCGCCTGGCGCGCGATCTGGGGCCGGCGCGCCCGGTACCAGCCGGCGATCACGCCCGCGGCATAGCGCGCCCCCGGATGGGCACGCTTGCCTTCGGCTTCGCGCAGCACCGCCGCCATGGTGGCGCGGGCATGGGCGATATCGTTGATCGCGCCCAGGTCCTCCTGAAGCCCGCGCAGCTTTTTCACATAGCGGCGCACCTTTTTCCTCGGATAAAGCGGGGCCAGGAATTCGGCGGTATAGCGCAGCTTCTTGAGCGCGATGCGCAGGCGGTGGAGATCGCCTTCCTCGCCGCTTTTGGCCTTGCGGCCCCGTTTGCGCGCCCGCTTCTGCTGGCGATCCAGCAGGCGGGCCGCGACGCGGTCTAGCCGCTCGTCCCGCGCCAGAGGAAGACGCGAATGCGCCAGCGCGGCGATGTCTTCCGCGAAAAGCGCGAAGTCGGCGCCGGTGACCGAGGCGGCCACCTGCTTCCAGGCTTTTTCGCGCATCTCTTCCATGCGGGCCCGCAAGGCGTCGAAAGCCTCTTCATCGCCTTCCGCCGCCGGTGCATCCAGCAGGTGACCGATGAAGACGTCCAGATCGCGGGCAGGGCCAAGCCGGCTGGAAAGAATCTTGGCGCGGCCGCGAAGATCGTCCAGCCATTCCTGGCGGAACGCCTCGCCGAAAGCCTTGAGCAGCACCTCCAGCCGCCTGAGCGCCACGCGAAGCTGGTGCAGGCCTTCGACCGAGCGGCCGGCGCGCAGCACCGCGATATTGGCCGTCATCTGGGCCAGGCAATCGGCCAGGCTGGCGCGGAAGACGTCTTCCGGCCGCATGGCGCGGTTGATCCGCGCCGGCCGCGCCTTGACCGGCTGGGCGGGACCCAAGCCATCGCGCGACAGCGAATGAATGACGACGGGTTCTTCCATGCGCGCGACTGTAGGATGCGGCCGCGCGAAAGCAAGCCTTCAGGGGGCGCGCACCGGCAGCCCCGCGGCGGCGAGCGCAGCCTTGGCGTCGGCGATGCTGGCTTCGCCGAAATGGAAGATGGAAGCGGCCAGAACCGCGCTGGCATGGCCTTCGGTGACGCCCTTGACCAGATCGTTCAGCGAGCCCACGCCACCCGAAGCGATCACCGGCACATGCACCACATCGCTGATGGCGCGGGTGAGCGGAATGTCGTAGCCCGATTTGGTGCCATCGCGGTCCATCGATGTGAGCAGGATCTCGCCCGCGCCATAATCCACCAGCTTCCTGGCATGGGCGACGGCGTCGATGCCGGTGGCGCGGCGCCCACCATGGGTGAAGATTTCAAAAGCGGGACCGTTTTGCGCGTCGGCGCCTTTTTTGGCGTCGATCGCGGCCACGATGCATTGGCTGCCGAATTTTTCCGCCGCCTCGCGCACGAATTCGGGCCGCGTCACCGCCGCAGTATTGATCGAGACCTTGTCGGCGCCCGCCAGCAGGAGGGCGCGGATGTCTTCCAATGTGCGCACGCCGCCGCCGACCGTGAGCGGCATGAAGCAGACTTCCGCCGTGCGCCGCACCACATCCAGCAAGGTGCCGCGCGCCTCGTGGCTGGCGGTGATGTCGAGGAAGCAAAGTTCGTCGGCGCCCGCCGCGTCATAAAGGATCGCCTGCTCTACCGGATCGCCGGCATCGCGCAGCTTCTCGAAATTGACACCCTTGACGACGCGGCCGTCTTTCACGTCCAGGCAGGGGATGACACGGACTTTCAGCATGGAACCATCACCGCGCTTTCGCCAGGGCGGCGATGTTCATCAGGGTGCGGCCGCAGACCGCTTCGGCGGGCACCGCCGTGGTGCGGCTGAGCGCCTCGGCTTCCAGCAGCATGTCCAGCGCGTCCGCCAGCCTGTCGTCGCTCCAGCGATTGGCCTGGGCCTTGAAGGATTGCTCGCGCAAAAAATGGATCGGCGGACGCAACTTGCGGATCGCCGTTTCCATCGGCTCGCCGCGATTGACGTGTTCGCGCACCGTGGCGAGGCGCTGGAAATGCCCCATCGCGCCCCGCAGAATCTGGGCGACCGAGGTATCGGCGACCCAAAGCCGTTCCAGCGCCAGGTCCAGGCGGGCGAAATCGCCGCTGCCGGCCGCGTCGGACGCCTCTTCGGTGCGGGCTTCGGCTTCATCGCCCATCACCGCCTGCACGTCCGCGAGCGCGACGCTTTTCTGGCCCTGGGCATAAAGCGCCAGCTTTTCCAATTCGCGCCGCGTCACGCCCCGATCCGAGCCCAGACGCGATACCGCGTCGGCCAAAGCGTCCGGCGCGATGGAAAGGCCCGCCGCCCGCAAGGTGTCACGCACCACATCTTCCAGGCTGCGGGCGGTGTCCGCATAGCAGGCGATGGCGGCGGCCTTGCCGTCGCTTTCGAACAGCTTGCGCAGGCCCGTGCCCTTGGCGAGGTCGCCCGCTTCCACCACCACCAGGGCGTCGCCCTTGGGATCGTCCAGGAACGCCTCGAACAGATCGGCGAGATTGTTGCCCGCGCCCCGCACCCGCACCACCCGGCGCCCGCCCATCATGGAAATGGCCGCCGCCTCGTCCTGCAAGCGCGCCGGATCGGACAGAAGCACGCTTTCGCTCACATCGGCGACGTTGAAAGGATCGGTAAGATCGGCCACCACGCTCTTGAGCAATTTCTCGGCGCGTTCCTGCACCAGCCCGGCGTCGGGGCCGAACACCAGCGCCGCGCGCAGATCCTTGGGCGGGTTGGCAGCGAAACGATCCGCCTCCTGCGTCTTGACGATCATCGCCGTCCGCCGAAATAGGCGCCCAGATCGATGCGGATGCGCTCGGCCAGATCGTCGGCGGCGCGGCGGTCGGCATCCTGCTGCACCACCAGCGAGGAATAGGGCGAGCGCGAAACGTTGAACGAAGCCAGGCTGGTCTGGCTGCCCCGCGTCATCTCGGTTCCCCGCGCATCGGTCAGGACATAAGTGGCGGTGACGGTGTCGTTGTAGCGGGTGATGGTGGCATCGTTCTGCAAGGTGACGCCGTTCGAGACCTGGCTGATGGTGAGCTTGAGCCTGTAGATCTTGCCGGCCTCGCGCCCGTCCGAGCCCAGAAGGTCGATCAGCTGGTTGCGCAGTTCATAGCCATCGCGCTCGGCCACCGGCTCGACATAGATCGCGGCCAGCTGCGGCGCCAGCTTGCCGCCC
>JAFKFF010000385.1 GCA_017307315.1 Alphaproteobacteria bacterium | reverse complement strand
GACCCGCGCGCCGCGTCGCGGCCGCCTATGGGCGCCGGGCCGAAGACGCCGCGGCGTCCGAAACCCTGGAAGCGACCATGCCCGCCACGGTGCTGGGCATTCCGCAAGCCGAGTTCACGCCCAAGGTCCGCGACGCCATCATGGGCCTGATGACCGAGGTGGATACGCTCCGCCGCGAACTGGCCCACACCCAAAGCCGGCTGGACGAGGCCGAAAAAGCCGCCGACCGGGACCATATGCTGCCGCTTTTGAACCGGCGGGCCTTCGTGCGCGAGCTGACGCGCTATATCGCCTTCACCGACCGCTACCAGACGCCCGCCTCGCTGATCTATTTCGACCTGAACCATCTCAAGCAGACCAACGACACCTTCGGCCATGCCGCGGGCGATGCCGTGCTGATTCAGTTCTCCAACGTGCTTCTGTCGATGGTGCGCGAAAGCGATTGCGTGGGGCGGCTGGGCGGGGACGAATTCGCCATCCTTCTGTCGCATGCCACGCACGAACATGCCTTGAAGAAAGCCGATGCCCTGGCCGATGCGGTGCAGGCAAAGCCCGCCGAATGGAACGGCCAGACCATTCCCATGAGCTTCGCCTATGGCGCCTTCGAGCTGAAAGCCGGCGACAATGCCGACGCGGCGATCGCGCGCGCGGATGAAGCGATGTACGCGCAAAAGCGAGCCAGCAAGGCACCATAAAGAATATGGAAGAATTTGCCGGATTTATACGCTCGCTTGGCAGTCTCCACGACGCGGAAATCGTCTCGCTCACTTGGACGCCATCGCGGGCTGAAATTCTGATGTCTGTAAAAGATATCAATGCCAACTTTGAAGGCACGGAGCCGACCCCAGGAGTCTTCATATTCTCCGGGGTGACTGACGTTGAGTGGGCAGTGGACCGTCCCGACCCCAAATTGAAAATCTACGACTGGGATGTGGCACCCATCGATGGTGGGCATAGATCTGAAATCCAGATTTCCCCGTCTGGCAGGCTAGTAATCCAGTGCGCGGCCATTGTTCTGGCGCCGCCCCGCACCTAGCAGTGGGTTTGCCAGCTAAAGCATCACCAAAGATTAAGGCCGGACCTTTCGGCCCGGCCTTATCGAAACAATTACGGCGCGAGGGATTTTGGCCGCTGGCCAGGAGCGTCGCGCGGAGCGTGCGAATAGCACGTGAGCACGCGCGACACCGCCAGCGGTCAAAAGAACCGCGCCTTTACCCCATAGCGCGCTGAAGGTTCGAGTCGACCTTGTCGAGGAAACCTTCGGTGGTCAGCCACTTCTGCTCGGGACCGACCAGCAGCGCCAGATCCTTGGTCATGTCGCCGGATTCGACGGTATCGACGCAGACTTTTTCCAGGGTCGCGGCGAACTTGGCCAGCTTGGCATTGTCGTCCAGCTTGGCGCGATGGGCGAGACCGCGCGTCCAGGCGAAGATCGAGGCGATGGAATTGGTCGAGGTCGACTTGCCCTTCTGATGCTCGCGGTAATGGCGCGTCACCGTACCGTGCGCGGCTTCGGCTTCCACCGTCTTGCCGTCGGGCGTCATCAGCACCGAGGTCATCAGGCCCAGCGAGCCGAAGCCCTGCGCCACCGTGTCGGACTGCACGTCGCCGTCGTAATTCTTGCAGGCCCAGACATAGCCGCCGCTCCACTTCAGGGCGCTCGCCACCATGTCGTCGATCAGGCGGTGTTCGTAGGTGATGCCCGCTTCCTTGAACTTGGCGGCGAATTCCGCGTCGAACACTTCCTGGAACAAATCCTTGAAGCGGCCGTCATAGGCCTTAAGGATGGTGTTCTTGGTCGACAGATAGACCGGATATTTCCG
>JAFKFF010000384.1 GCA_017307315.1 Alphaproteobacteria bacterium | reverse complement strand
GTGGCGCGCGCGGCTCCGGCCGGTCGCGCACATAAATTTCGTCGAATGGGGCCCCCTGGCTCAGTTCGACCTTGCCGTCGCGGGCCAGTTCCAGGCAGGCCAGGAGGGTCGAAGCCAGGGCGGAGCGGCGGCGCTGCCCACCCTGCCAGTCTGCGGGTAGGAGCCGGCTGAGGCCGCTCCAGTCGCTGATCCGGCCCAGGATGCGTTCCAGCCGCTCGCGCGCCTCCTCGATCTGCAGCACTGGGGCAATGACGGGCTTGTAGGCCTTGCCGCCCAGCTTGCGCGCCCGGTCGGTGGCATAGGCCGTCAGGAGGTCGTAGAGCGTGTCTTTGTAAGTGCGCAGCTTGACCACATTCACCGGCTCGGGATCGCCCCGGCCGAAAACATCCCGGCCGAGCCTCTCGCGGCCCATCAGCCGGGTCGAGGCTTCCCGCATGGCATCCAGCCGCTGCAACCGCCAGCGCAGACGCGTCGCCATTTCGTCGGCGCTGGGCTCGCCGTCGGGGGCCTTTTCCTGCGGCAGCACCAGACGGGATTTCAGATAGGCGAGCCAGGCCGCCATCACCAGATAGTCGGCGGCCAGTTCCAGGTTGATGCGCTTGGCGGCCTCGATGAATTCCAGATACTGCTCAGCCAGCTTGAGAACCGAGATCTTGGCGATGTCGACCTTCTGGTTGCGCGCCAGGGTCAGCAGAAGATCGAGCGGTCCTTCGAACCCATCGACCGTCACCACCAGCGCATCGTCATTGGCGGCGATGGCGGTCGATTCGAAATCGTCGAAATTCTCGGCGGTGTCGGTCATGCGGTCGCCAGAAGTTGGGCCAGGCGCGCCTCCCCGGCCTCGGGGTCGAAGATGTCCGGCTGGACCAGGTGCGCCAAAGCGGCTTCCGCCCGCTTCAACGATTGGCCTTCCAAGGGCTTTGCTTCCGACGCCACCAGTTCCATCTCGTCCATTTTGCCGTTGCAATGCAGAACCACGTCGCAACCCGCAAAAAGGGCGGCACGCGTTCGCGCATCCATGGAGCCGTCCAGCGCCTGCATCGACAGGTCGTCGGACAACAACAATCCGTCAAATCCTATCTCACCCCGGATCACATCCCGAACGACTTTCGGGCTGGTGGTCGCAGGTCGCTGTGGATCAATCGAATCATAGACGACATGGGCGGTCATCGCGATCGGGCAGAGATCCAGGCTGCGGAAGGTGACAAAGTCATTGGCCGACAATTCCTCGGCGCTCGCCGTGACCCGCGGCAAGGCGAGATGACTGTCGGCGCCGGCCCTGCCGTGACCGGGAATGTGCTTCATCACCGGCAGTACCCCGCCGTCGATCAACCCGGCGATCTGGGCCCGCCCCAGATCGATGACCGTGGCGGGATTGGGCGCAAAGGCGCGGTCGCCGATCACGTCGTGAGCGCCCACGACCGGAACGTCCAGCACCGGCAGACAATCGACGTTGATCCCGAGGCCCGCCAGATCATGGGCGATGAGGCGTGCGTTCAGATACGTGGCCTGGCGGGCGGCTTCCGGGTCCGCTTCGTGCAGGGCGCCAAAGCGCGCCGCCGGCAGTCTTTCGCGCCAATGAGGCGGCTTCAGCCGGGCAACCCTTCCGCCTTCCTGGTCGATCAGCACCGGCGCGGACGCATCGCCCACCGTTTCGCGCAAAGCACGGACCAGGGTGCGCACCTGATCGGGCGCCTGGACGTCCTGACGAATGTTCTGACCGGACGCCTCGCGGATGTGTCGACCCTGCGCGCCGTGACGCGCATGTGGAGCGAGAACGACAAGGCCATTGCCTTCTCGGCTCTCGAGCAGTTCGAGATCGGCGC
>JAFKFF010000383.1 GCA_017307315.1 Alphaproteobacteria bacterium | reverse complement strand
CGGCGCCTCCGCCACCAGCGGACCGCGGGTCAGATGCTGAAGCCGCCCCGGCCACTCCACGGTCCTGAGGCCCTTCTCCACCGCCTCGTCCGCGCCCCAGCCGAGCGCCTTGCCGTCGTGCAAGGCGTGACGAAGGCCCGCGATCGCAACCGCCGCGTTGTCGATCTGGTGGCGACCGATCAGCTTGGGCATGGGCAGATCGAGAAGACCCATCTCGTCCTCATAGACCATCCGGCCATGCTCCTGCCGGCCGAAAAAATCCTGCCCGAAGACGAAGGCCGGCGCACTCACGGTATCGGCGCGGCGCAAAATCGCCTCGCGCGCGATTTCGTCCTGCGGTCCCACGACGACGGGCACGCCCGGCTTGACGATACCCGCCTTCTCGCCCGCGATGGTGGCGATATCGTTGCCCAGGAATTCCACATGATCCAGGCCGACCGGCTGGACAATGGTCATGGCGGGCTTGGGCACCACATTGGTGGCGTCGTATCTCCCACCCAGGCCCACTTCCAGCACCAGGGCGTCGGCCGGATGGCGCGACAGCGCCAGGAACATCGCCGCAGCTCGCCCGCGATCCGGATTCGTTCATGGAAATGAACCAGATGGGGCGAGGTGTGCATGTGAACCTTGAGCCCCTGCGCCTCCAGCATGGCCCGCGAAAAGGCGCAGGCCGACCCCTTGCCGTTTGTGCCGGCGATATGAATGACCGGGGGCAGCCTGAGCTGCGGATCACCCAGCGCGCCCAGAAGACGCAGTATCCGGTCCAGCGCCAGGTCGATCTTCTTGGGGTGCAGCGCCAGCAGCCGGTCCAGGATCGCCGTGCTGCGGGGAAAGTCGGTCATGAAACGGCGGCGCGGCCATTGCCGTTGATCGAAGGCGGCGGCAGGGTGCGCGCCTTGGGCCGCGGCTTCTTCATCAGCATGTGCAGGACCCGCGAAAGGGTCGGGCGCATGTCGGCGCGCGGCGTCACCATGTCGAGCATGCCGTGTGCGAGAAGATATTCGGCGCGCTGGAATCCGTCCGGCAGCTTCTCGCGGATGGTCTGAGCGATGACGCGGGCGCCGGCAAAACCGATCTGGGCGCCAGGCTCCGCGATCTGAATATCACCCAACATGGCATAGGACGCCGAAACCCCACCGAAGGTGGGGTCGGTGAAAACGACGATGTAGGGCAGTCCCGCCTCTTTCAGCATCTGCACCGCGATGGTGGTGCGTGGCATCTGCATCAGCGACAGCATGCTTTCCTGCATGCGCGCACCGCCCGACGAAACGTAAAGAATAAAGGCGCGCTTTTCGGCGACGGCGGCTTCGACCGCCTGCACGAAGGCTTCGCCCACCGCCATGCCCAGGGAGCCGCCCAGAAAATCGAAGGCCTGCACCGCGATCATCAGGGGCAGTCCGTCCAGGGTGCCGCGCGCCGCGCTGAAGGCTTCCGGCCGCGAGGTCTTGGTCTTGGCCGCCTTCATCTCGTCGGCATAGCGCTTTTCCGCCTTGAAGCGCAGCGGATCGCCGGGGACTTGTGGCGGCGGCAATTCCTGGAAGGAGTTGGGATCGAACGTAAAAGCGAAGCGCTCCGCTGGCCCAATGCGCATGTGATGGCCGCAATTGGGGCAGACATAGAAATTGGCGACCAGGTCGCGGTGAAAGATCATCTCGCCGCAGGCCGAGCATTTGCGCCACAGATTCTCCGGCGTCTCGCGGCCGGTGCCATCGCCCTTGGTCATCAATTTCTTGATGCGGGGACGGACGAGATTGGTGATCCAGTTCATGCCCGCACCTTAGCACCGGAAGCGGCGTGGGTGGAATCCGCCAGGCTGCGGCACAGTTCCGTCACCTTCGCGACCACCGCGTCCTTTCCTGCCGACTGACTTTCCGCCACCAGACTGACGATGGCGGAGCCGACCACCGCGGCATCGGCAATGCGCGCGATCTGCTGCGCCTGGGCCGGCGTGCGGATGCCGAAGCCCACCGCGACGGGAAGATCGGTCGCCTTGCGGATGCGCGACAGCGCCGCTTTTACGGCGTCCTCGGAAAAGCTCTTGGTGCCGGTCACGCCGGTGATCGAGACGTAATAGAGATAACCGCTGGCGCCCTGCAGCACTCTGGCGAGCCGGGCGTCGTGGGTAGTGGGCGTCACCAGGCGGATGATGTCGATGCCGATGGCGCGGGCCGGCCCGAGCAGGACTGAATCTTCCTCCGGCGGCAGATCCACGACGATCAATCCATCGACACCCGCTTCGGCAGCCTCGCGCACGAACGCGTCCGCCCCCCGCGCATGGATGGGATTGTAATAGCCCATCAGCACGATGGGCGTTTTGTCGTCGCGCTGACGGAAGCCGCGTACCAGATCGAACGTACGCGCCATGGTGGCGCCGGCCTTCAGCGCGCGCAGGCT
>JAFKFF010000109.1:11403-13550 GCA_017307315.1 Alphaproteobacteria bacterium | reverse complement strand
GGGCCACGCGGCGCGCGCCGAAGCCGGCGAGCTGGGCACGGCGCCGCTGCACCTGCCGGTTGATGAGTTGATAATAGACCGAAGAGGATTCCCAGCTCATTCCCGCGAGCAGGCCCATGGTTTTCATGCGCATTCCCCTTTTTGCGCATCATAGGCCGCGACCAGGCCGGACAGCAGGCACCGGGTTTCGTCATCCGCCATGCCATTTACGCGGGCCGGCCGGAAATGGCGCTGGAACGCCGCCACGGTCTTTTCCAGGGGCGCCTCGGGATCGTAGCCGTAACGGATCAGCAGATCGGCCACCGCCGCTTCTCCCGGATCGGCGCCTGGCGCGGGCCAAAATCCAATCCCCGCCGCCGCCAACCCCGCCCAGGGAAACAGTTCGCCCGGATCGTCCTTGCGCGCGGGCGCGACATCGCTGTGACCCAGCACGCGCCAGGGCGCGATGGCATGGCGACCCAGAATATCCCGGCATAATCGCGTCAACGCGCCGATCTGCGCTTCAGGAAAAGTGCGATAGCCGAACTCATGGCCGGGATTGACCAATTCGATGCCGATCGAGCGGGCATTGATGTCGCGCGCGCCCGCCCAATAGGACACGCCCGCGTGCCAGGCGCGCCGCGCTTCCGGCACCATCGCATAAACCGTCCCCTCCTCGTCGAGGGCGTAATGCGCCGACACCCGCGCCAGCGGATCGCAGAGCCGGTCCAGGGCGGCGGCGGCACTCTGCATGCCGGTATAATGAAGGAGAAGCAGATCGACAGCGGCGCCACCGCGGTCATCGTGATTGGGCGATGGCCGCTCGACCCAAGTCATTTCAAGCCCCGTTCCACCAGGATCTTCGCATAAGCGGTATTGATCGCCGCCAGCTTGTCGTTGGCGAGCTTGACGAACTCTTCCGGCACGCCGCGGGCGATCAGCTTGTCGGGATGATTTTCGCGCACCAGCCGGCGATAAGTCTGACGGATTACATCTTCGTCCGTGACATAGGAAAGACCCAGGATCACATAGGGATCGGTCAATTCCGGCGCGAAATGCGAAGCGCGGATGCGGCGGAATTCATTGGGCGCGAAGCCGAAAATCTCCGCCACCCGTTCCAGGAACGCGCTTTCCGCTGGGTGCAGCACCCCGTCGCTTTTGGCGATCTCGAACAGCCCGTCCAGAATGTCTTCCAGCATGGCGGGATTGCCGACGAAAAGACGCGCGATCTGTCCCGCATAGGCTTCGTAGCCGGCGATGTCCTGGCGCGTCAGGTCGAAGATGCGCCGGACATTATTCTCTTCCTGCGGCGGCACGCCGAACACCTTGCGGAAGATGGAGAATTCCTGCTCCGTGGCGATGCCGTCGGCCTGGGCCATCTTGCCCGCAAGCGCGATGATGGCGATGGTGAAGGTGACGCCGGGATCGGCTTCGCGGTCGAAAAAGAAATGCCCGGCCACGGCGCCGACAAGCGCACCCACGGGCCCGCCCACCAACAGGCCCGCCGCCGCACCACTGACCTTTCCCCAGACGGACATAATCCCGATTTAGACAATATCGGATGCGAGCGCGAGTGATTTTACGGCGCCGTGTTACGCGGCATTCATCTCGCGCGGGTTGTAGTTGAGAAGCGGCGCCAGCCAGCGCTCGGCCTCCTCGACCGTCCAATTCTTGCGCCGGGCGTAATCCTCGACCTGGTCGCGCTCGATCTTGCCGACGCCGAAATAACGGCTTTCGGGATGGGAGTAATAAAAGCCCGACACCGAAGAACCCGGCCACATGGCGAAGCTTTCCGTCAGCTTGATGCCGGCCTTGGCCTCGGCGTCCAGAAGGCGGAACAATGTCGCCTTCTCGCTATGCTCGGGCTGGGCCGGATAGCCGGGTGCCGGGCGGATGCCGCGATATTTCTCCGCGATGAGGTCGTTGTTGGAGAATTCCTCCTCCGCCGCGTACCCCCAGTAATCCTTGCGCACTTTTTCGTGCATGCGCTCGGCGAAGGCTTCCGCCAGCCGGTCGGACAAGGCGCGCAGCAGAATGGCGGAATAATCGTCCTTGGCGGCCTCGAACGCCTTGATGCGAGGCTCCTCGCCGATCCCGGCGGTGACGGCGAAGCCGCCGATGTAATCGGCGGTGCCGGCCGGGGCGATGAAGTCGGACAAGGCCAGGTT
>JAFKFF010000109.1:0-11356 GCA_017307315.1 Alphaproteobacteria bacterium | reverse complement strand
CTGCTGGCGCAATGTGTGAAGCGTTTCGATGGGGAATTTCCGCGCCTTGTCGCCATAGACCAGGATGTCGTCATCGACGGAATTGGCGGGCCAGAAACCGATCACGGCGCGTGCCGTGAGCCATTTCTCGTCCACGATCTTCTTCAGCATCGCCTGGGCATCGCGGTAAAGATCGCGCGCCGCCTTTCCGACTTTCTCATCCTCCAGAATCTGCGGGAAGGGTCCCGCCAACTCCCAGGTCTGGAAAAACGGCCCCCAGTCGATGTAGCGCGCCAATTCGCCCAGATCGTAATTGTCGAATACGCGCGTGCCGAAGAATTTCGGCGTCGGCGGTGCATAATCCGCGAAATCCGGCTTGGCGCGGTTGGCGCGGGCCTGCGCCAGGGTCAATCGCTTGCCGCCGCTGCGCTGGCTGGCATGGCTCTTGGCGAGCGCCTCATATTCGCTGCGCACCCGAGCGGCGTATTGGCCCCCGCCATCCTTGGACAAAAGGCTCGACGCCACCCCCACCGCGCGCGAGGCGTCGGTGACATAGACGGTCTGGCCGCGCCGGTAATTGGGATCGATCTTCACCGCGGTATGCACCCGGCTGGTGGTCGCGCCGCCGATCAGAAGCGGAATGTCGAAACCTTGGCGCTCCATCTCGGCGGCGACATGCACCATCTCGTCCAGGGACGGGGTGATCAGCCCGGACAGGCCGATGATGTTGGCCTTGTTCTCGCGCGCGGCATCCAGGATCTTCTGGGTCGGCGTCATCACGCCCAGATCGATCACTTCATAGCCGTTGCATTGCAGCACCACGCCCACGATGTTCTTGCCGATGTCATGGACATCGCCCTTCACCGTGGCCATGACGATGCGCCCGGCACTTTCCCTGGCGGCGCTCTTGTCCTCTTCCATGAAGGGCAGCAGGTAGGCCACCGCCTTCTTCATCACGCGGGCGGATTTCACCACCTGGGGCAGGAACATCTTGCCCGACCCGAACAGGTCGCCCACCACATTCATCCCCGCCATCAGCGGGCCTTCGATCACATGCAGCGGCTTTTCCGCGGCGCGACGGGCCTCTTCGGTATCCTCCACGATATAGGCGTCGATGCCATGCACCATGGCGTGGGTGATGCGGTCGTTGACCGGCAAGCCGCGCCAGGCGGCGTCCTCGACCTCGGCTTCGGCGCCGCCGCCCTTGTACTCCTTGGCCAGATCCAGCAGGCGCTCGGTGGCATCGATCCGCCGGTTGAACAGCACATCCTCGATGCCTTCGCGCAGGGGCGTCGGAATGTCCTGATAAACGGTGAGCTGGCCGGCATTGACGATGCCCATATCCATTCCCGCCTTGATGGCATGGAACAGAAAGACGCTGTGCATTGCCTCGCGCACCTTCTCGTTGCCCCGGAAGGAGAAGGAAAAGTTGGAAACACCGCCGGAAATATGCGCGTAAGGATTCTCGCGCCGGATCACTTCCGCCGCTTCCACGAAGGCTTTGCCATATTCGTTATGCTCTTCCAGGCCGGTGGCGACGGCGAAGATATTGGGGTCGAAGATGATGTCTTCCGGCGGGAAACCGACCTTGTTGACCAGGATGTCGTAGGCGCGCTTGCAGATCTCGATCTTGCGTTCCTTGGTGTCGGCCTGCCCGACCTCGTCGAACGCCATCACCACCACCGCCGCGCCGAAGCGCAGGATCTCGCGGGCATGTTCGACGAACGGCTCCTCGCCTTCCTTCAACGAGATGGAATTGACGATGGCCTTGCCCTGGCAGCATTTCAGCCCGGCCTCGATCACGCTCCATTTGGAACTGTCGATCATCAACGGCACCTTGGCGATGTCGGGCTCGCCCGCGATCAGGTTGACGAAGCGGGTCATCGCCGCTTCGGAATCGATCAGGCCCTCGTCCATGTTGATGTCGATGACCTGCGCGCCGTTCTCGACCTGGCCGCGCGCGATTTCCAGCGCCGCTTCATAGTCGTTGGCGGCGATCAGCTTGCGGAACTTGGCCGAGCCGGTGATGTTGGTGCGCTCGCCGACATTGATGAAATTGAGGTCGGGCGTCAGCGTGAAAGGCTCCAGGCCCGACAGGCGCATGTGGCGCGGCTTTTCCGGGATGGCGCGCGGCTTGACACCTTTGATGGCTTCGCCGAAGGCCTTAATGTGTTCCGGCTTGGTGCCGCAGCAGCCGCCCACGATGTTGACCAGGCCTGAGCGGGCGAATTCGCCGATCATCTCGGCCATGGTTTCGGGCGTCTCGTCATAGCCGCCGAATTCGTTGGGCAGGCCGGCATTGGGATGGGCGCTCACCAAGGTGTCGGCCGCATTGGCCAGGTCGGCGATATAGGGCCGCAATTCTTTCGCGCCCAGGGCGCAGTTGAGGCCGATGGCGAAGGGGTTGGCATGGCGCACCGAATGCCAGAAGGCTTCCGGCGTCTGGCCGGTCAATGTGCGGCCCGACAGATCGGTGATGGTGCCGGAAATCCAGACCGGCAAGCGAACGTCCGTTTCGGCGAACACTTCCTCGATGGCGAAGATCGCCGCCTTGCAGTTCAGGGTGTCGAACACGGTCTCGATCATCAGAACGTCGGCGCCACCCGCGATCAGCCCCCGCGCGCCGTCGCGATAGGTGGCGCGCAATTCGTCGAAGGTGATGTTGCGGAAGGCCGGATCGTTCACGTCCGGCGAGATCGAAGCGGTGCGGTTGGCCGGACCCAGCACGCCGGCGACCAGGCGCGGACGCCCGCCGGCGGAATATTCGTCGCACAATTGCCGCGCCAGCCGTGCGCCGGCCTCGTTCAATTCTCCCACCAGATGGCCCAGGCCGTAATCCTCCTGGCTGGTGAAGTTGGAATTGAAGGTGTTGGTCTCGATGAAGTCCGCGCCCGCCTCCAGATACTGGCGGCCGATATCGCGGATGATCTCGGGCTTGGTCAGGGTGAGAAGATCGTTGTTGCCCTTGAGCTCGGTCGGGTGATTGCCGAAGCGGGGCCCGCGGAAATCCTCTTCGCCCAGCTTGTAGCCCTGGATCATCACGCCCCAGGAGCCATCGAGCAAAAGAAGCCGCTCGCGGGCTTCCTGCTTCATCCAGTTCAGGCGGGCGTTGCGGTCGAAACTCATGACAATTCCCCAGACTTCAAGTCGTAAGGCCGCAGGCCCAGCAGGCGGGACGCCGCATAGCTGAGATTGGCCTGGTTGAGCGTATAGAAATGGAACTGGTCGAAGCCCAGATCGTGCAGCTTCTGCACCTGATCGGTGAGGACGGCGGCCGCGACGATGCGGCGGCTTTCGACATCCTCGTCCAGACCGTCATAGGCGCGCTTCAGCCAGCCTGGGATCGAAGCGCCGCAGCGCGCCGCCATGCGCTCGACGCCGCGGAACGCGGTGGTCGGCATGATGCCCGGCACGATGGGAATGGAAATTCCCGCCTTGGCCGCGTCGTCGCGAAACCGCGCCGTGGCTTCATTGTCGAAGGCGAACTGCCCAAGAGCCCGGGTGGCGCCCGCCGCCACTTTCGCCTTCAGCAATTCGACGTCATGGACATGGCTTGGCGAATCCGGATGACGCTCCGGATAAAAGGAGACGCTGATCTCGAACGGCGCAATGCGGCGGATGCCTTCGATCAATTCGGGCGTGGAGCGATAGCCGTCGGGATGGGGCCGATAGGGGCCGTCCATGCCCGGCATGTCGCCGCGCAGCGCCACGATATGGCGGATGCCCGCATCCCAATAGGCGCGCACGATCTCGTCGATCTCCGCCCTGGAAGCTCCCACGCAGGTCAAGTGCGCCGCGGGCTTGAGCGAGGTTTCATCGACGATGCGCTTGACGGTGGCATGGGTGCGCTCGCGGGTGGAGCCGCCCGCACCATAGGTCACCGAAACGAAGGACGGCTGCAGCGGCTCCAGCCGCTTGATCGCGGACCAGAGCGACGCCTCCGCGTCCTCCGTCTTGGGCGGAGAAAATTCGAACGACACCGAAATCGGGCGTCCATTGCCGATCAGATCCTGCAGACTCATGCGGCCTCTTTAATTCTGGGCGCGCTTTTGGCGGTGGCGAACCAGAGCTTGACGGTGAGCTTCCCGGCCAAGCCGGACGGCGGCGCGATGGTCTCGCTGTCGCCCGATTTCAGTCCCGCCGCGGCGAACCAGCCCTCCACTTCGCGGTCGGAAAAGCCCAGCCGGCGATGGGCATAATCCTCGCGCAGGAATTCCAACGCATGCGGCGCGAAATCGGCGATCAGGATGCGCCCGCCCGGCGCCATCACGCGGGCGGCTTCCGCGACCGCGGCGCCCGGATCGTCCAGATAGTGCAGCACCTGGTGGAACAGCACCGCGTCGAAGGCATCACGGTCGCCGTCGAACGGCAATCTATAAGTATCAGCCAGCCGGACCTGCGCATTCATGATGTCGCCGCGCAGCAGCCGGTCGCGTGCGATCGCCAGCATTTCCGGGCTGACATCCACGCCCACGGCGCGCCGCGCGTGAGACCCCAGCAGTTCCAGCATCCGGCCGGTTCCGGTTCCCGCATCGAGCAGATTCTGGATCGGCCTTTGCGTCATGCGGCGCAGGATCGCGGCTTCGACATCCTTCTCCGGCGCATGCAGAGCGCGGATTCGCTCCCATTCCGGCGCGTTGGCCTTGAAATAGGCAGCCGCTTCCGCCGCGCGCGCCTGGCGCACCAAGGCCAGCCGCGCCATGTCGGCCTGGCCCAGGTTGGGATCCGCCAGTGCCGCCAGGGTTGCGCCCAATTCGGCGCCCTTGCCCCGGTCGGCGGCACGGTAGAAAACCCAGCTTCCTTCCTTGAAGCGGTCCAGAAGGCCAGCCTCACCCAAAAGCTTCAGATGGCGGGAGACGCGCGGCTGGCTTTGCCCCACGATCTCGATCAGCTCGCTGACCGTGAGTTCCGCCTGACGCAGCAACAGCAGCAGGCGCAGGCGCGTGGGATCCCCCGCCGCCCGCAACATGGCCACCAGCCTGTCCATCATCACTCCCGAAAACATATAAACATATCTTTATATGATCTATCTTGGGCAAAAGACAAGCCTTTTTCCACGGGTTTTCGGTCTGGACAGGCCGGGGAAAAACCCGGAAAACCTCCCCCTTCTGCGGGCAAGGGGCATTACGGCAATGCGCGTGTTGCAAGCGCTGGCGATAGCATTTTGCGGGTTGGTGGCGACGGCCTGCGCCTCGACGCCGTCGACCCCGGAGATGATCGCCAACAACGATCCCTATGAAGCGACCAACCGCGACACCCTCAAATTCAACGGCAAGATCGACCGCTATTTCGTCATCCCCACGGTGGCGCTCTATTTCGTGCTGGTTCCCGAAGGCGGACGGCGCTCGGTCCACCATTTCCTGGAAAACCTCACTTTGCCCACCACCTTCGTCAACGACATGCTGCAGGGCGAATTGAAGCGGGGCGGGCAGACGGCGGCGCGCTTCCTGATCAATTCCACCATCGGTTTCGGCGGCTTTCTGGACCCCGCCAGCAAGATGAAGATTCCCGATCACGGCGAGGATTTCGGCCAGACCCTGGCGACATGGGGCGTGGATGAAGGCCCCTATCTGATGTTGCCCTTCTTCGGGCCGTCGAATCCGCGCGACGCCTTCGGGCTGGGCGCCGATGTCGCCCTCGATCCCACCAACTACATCCACTACAAGCAGCATCTGTGGTGGTTCGCGGGCCAGAAATATTTCACCATTCTGGATCTTCGGGCCCAGACCTATTCGACGGTCCAAGGCATCCAGCGCAGTTCCGTGGACTATTATGCCAGCCTGCGCAGCCTGTATCGTCAGCTGCGCGAGAACGCGATCCGCAACGGACACCCACAAAAATCGGGCGATCTGCCGGATTTCTAGCGTTTCGCTTTGTGAAACGCTGTAAAATCGCCTTGAACTTGCCACACGCAACCATAACTCTAGCGTCTCCCGAAAGAACGGAATCACGATGCGCCTCCAAACGATCCTGCGCCGCGCCTTTCTGGCCGCCCTGTTGAGCCTTTCGGCAAGCCTGTTTGCCGGGCCTGCCCTCGCCGCCAGCCCGGCCGAGGATTTCGTCCAGCAGAACATCCATCGCGGGCTGGAGATCCTGAACAACAAGCAGCTTTCCACCGAACAGCGGCGCAGCCAGTTCGAAGGCTTCCTGATGGGCCTTACCGATATGAAGCGCATCGCCAACTTCACCCTGGGTCAATATCGGCGCGCCGCCAGCCCGGGCGACATCGCCGCCTTCGAAACCGCGTTCCAGAATTACGCCGTGGCGGTCTACCAGTCCTATTTCTCCAAATATGCCGGCCAATCGCTGAAGGTGACGGGCAGTCAGCAGCGTTCCAGCGACGATTTCATCGTCGTCACGCAGTTGATCGATCCTAACGACAGATCCGGTCAGCAGCCGCTGGAGGTCGATTTCCGCGTCCGCACCGACAGCGGCAAGCCCGTGGTGGTGGATTTTTCGGTCGCCGGCATCTGGCTAGCGCTGGAAGAGCGCGACCAGTTCACCGACTTCCTCGGCCAGAACAACGGCAACATCCACACGTTGATCGCTCACCTCAACGACCTGGCCAAGCAGTTCAAGGCCTCTTAATCGCGTGAGCCTTTTGGGTTTTGCGTTCGTCGCGCTCGACCTGCGCCTCTAGCAGCGCATACCGGCTTTCTTCCCCCGTGCAGCGAAGCTGCTGACGGGGGAAGATGTGCGCTAGCGGGCTTGCCCGCGTGGCGCACAGATGGGGGCAGACTTAACTTCTCGCGAAACGCTTGTATTTGATGCGATGGGGCTGATCCGCATCGATCCCCAGGCGCCGCTTCTTGTCGGCCTCGTAATCCTGGTAATTGCCCTCGAACCATTCGACATGGCTGTCGCCTTCGAAAGCCAGCATGTGGGTGGCGATACGGTCCAGGAACCAGCGGTCGTGGCTGATGATCATGGCGCAGCCGGCGAAATCTTCCAGCGCCGATTCCAAGGCACGCAGGGTATCGACATCCAGATCGTTGGTGGGCTCGTCGAGCAGGAGCAGATTGGCGCCGGACTTCAGCATCTTGGCCAGATGCACGCGGTTGCGCTCGCCGCCGGATAGCTGGCCGACCTTCTTCTGCTGATCGCCGCCCTTGAAGGCAAACGCCCCGGTATAGGCCCTGGAGTTGATCTTGGTCTTGCCGAACTCGATGATGTCGGTGCCGCCGGAAATTTCCTGCCACACGGTCTTGTTGGCATCGAGCGCGTCGCGCGACTGGTCGACATAGCCGATCTGGACGGTGGGGCCGACCTTGAGCGTGCCGCCATCGGGCTTTTCCTGGCCGGTGAGCATGCGGAACAGGGTGGTCTTGCCCGCGCCGTTGGGCCCGATGACGCCGACGATGCCGCCGGGCGGCAGCTTGAAGTTCACATTTTCGTAGAGCAGCCGGTCGCCATAACCCTTGGACAGATTCTCCGCCTCGATCACCACATCGCCCAGGCGCTCGGCCACCGGGATCATGATCTGGGCGGTGGCGCTGCGCTGTTCCTGCGACTTGGCGACCAACTCCTCATAGGAATTGATGCGTGCCTTCGACTTGGCCTGGCGCGCCTTGGGCGACTGGGCGATCCATTCGCGCTCCCGCGCGATGGTGCGCTCGCGCGCCGCTTCCTCGCTCGCCTCTTGGCGCAGGCGCTTTTCCTGCACCCCCAGGAAGGACGTATAATTGCCCTCATGCGGGATGCCGCGCCCGCGGTCCAGTTCCAGGATCCAGCCTGTGACATTGTCGAGGAAGTAGCGGTCGTGGGTCACCAGGATGACGCAGCCCTTATAGTCGCGCAGCGTGTGTTCCAGCCATTCCACCGATTCCGCATCGAGATGGTTGGTGGGTTCATCCAGCAGCAGGATATCGGGCGCATCCAGCAGCAGACGGCACAGCGCGACGCGGCGGCGCTCGCCGCCCGACAACGTATCGACCTTGGCGTCGCCTTCCGGGCAGCGCAGCGCGTCCATCGCCTGATCGACTTTGGAGTCCAGGTCCCACAGGCCTTGCGCTTCGATCTCGTCCTGCAGCCGCGCCATCTCGTCGGCGGTCTCGTCGGAATAATTGGCGGCGATTTCGTTAAAGCGGTCGACCAGCGCCTGCTTGGCGGCGACGCCTTCCATCACATTGCCGCGCACATCCTTGGTGGGATCGAGCTGCGGCTCCTGCGAAAGATAACCCATGCGCACGCCATCGGCGGCCCAGGCCTCGCCGGTGAAATCCTTGTCCATCCCCGCCATGATCTTCATCAGGGTGGATTTGCCGGCGCCGTTGACGCCGACGATGCCGATCTTGGCGCCCGGATAGAAGGACAGCCAGATGTCCTTCAGCACCTGCTTGCCGCCGGGATAGGTCTTGGACAGACCCTTCATCACATAAACGAATTGCGGACCGGCCATCGTGTTTTCCTTCGGAGCCTAATGGGCGCGCTTTTAGCGAAGCAGAACGCTCATCGCAACGCGTGCGCCGGGCGCACAGGTTCCGCCGCTCAATTCTTCAGAATTTGATCTTGGCGCGACTGAGAAGCGAGACCGACGTCGCGCCGGTCTGGCCCTGATAATTCATCTGATAGGCGGCATTGGCCTGAAGCGCCAACGCCCCGTCCATGAAGCTGGTGATATAGCCGAGCTGAAGATCGGTCTCCTGGGTCTGGCTGGAGAAGCGATCATTGGCGATGAGAAGCGGCGGCAGGTCGCCGGACGCCGATACCGCGCTGAACCCGTTGTTGGGCAGGCCGAGCGCGGGACGCGACAGCGAAAGCCCCAACGCGTCTTCGCCGAACAGGCCATGCTTGGCGATGGCGATGGAGTAGGAGCGGGTATCGACCGAGGAAGCCTGGCTGCGCTGATCGAGCTGACTCAAGCCTTGTCCGTAGGCGGCGGTGGTCACCCAGCCATTGCCCAGCTTCAGGCGCGCCATCATTTCCAGCGCATTGGGGTCGATGCGCGCGCCCGTTGCCAGATTGGCGACGGGATCGAGCGCGCGCTGGGTGTTGTGAAGCGCGCTGATGCCGAAATCGGCCCAGCTTGCGATGTCCCAGGTCGCGCCCGCCAGAAGGGTCTGCGAATAGGCATTGTCATAGGCCAGAGGCAGGCCGGTGGTGGCCGGCAGCAGCGCCAGTCGGTCGTCCCGATCGCTCCATTGCGTGGCGCCCAGCCGCAGATGCACGCCCGCCGCCGGCATATAGGTCGCGCCGGCATAATGCCCGCCACTGGCAAGGCTGAGGAATCCGCTCTGGGAAATCAGCGGCGATTTCATGCCGTCGTAATTGCCGAAGCGCTGGGTCAGATCGACATCGTATCCGGTGTCCACCGCCAGATGGGCGCTGAGCGCCACGCTGGCGACGAAGCCGCGCGGCAGAGACGCGGTGCCGAAACTGGTGTGCAAGGTGAGCGGCTCGCCGGCGAGCGCATCCTGGCCGAGCCGCGATGCCGGTCCGCGCAGCGCGGCTTCCGGCAGGTTGGCGGCCGAGGGTGTGGAAATATCCGTGGTGGCGCCGAACGCGGTCAGGCTGGGCGGCAGGCGCACGTCCGCGGCTCCGGCCTGGCCCATAAAGGCGGCAAGACCGGCCACGGCAAGCGCAGCCTGTAGCAAGCGTTTCATACCAGTCCTAACCGGAAAATCCGGCCCTGGGCCGAAGGTATCAGAAAAACGGGGACATTCTCAAGAAAAAGGCCCGGTTTTCCTGGTGTTTTTGGGTCACAGCCGCCACCTTTGCGCGCTTAAAGTGAAGAAATTTGCGCAATAAAGCTGCTTTCCACATTCAAAATATGTAATTCACGCACAACCCGCTCAGGACGCCAGAAAAAGGCACGGCCCGCTTTTCCAGCCGCGCAGGACCGTCGCCGCCGTATTTCCGAAAAACAACTCCTCCCCGGGCCTCGGATTGACGCCCATCACCAGCAAATCGTAGCCGCTGCCGGCATCCTTCAAGATCGCATCCGCCGCAGCCCCCCGTTTGGAAATGCGCGTGACCAGGCGCGCGCCATAGCGTTCGGCCAGTTCGGCCATGTCCTTGAGCACGCCCTCTTCCCGCAAGCGGGTGCGCGACCGCCCGTCGGTCTGGGAAACATAAAGCGCGCTCACCCGTGCCCCGGTGGCGCGCGCCAGCACAAAACTCACCTCAGCGGCACGGCGCGAGGCCGGCGAGCCATTGACCGGGAGCAGGATCCGGCTGCGGGCGGTGAGACGGTGGGTCTTGCCGCCGGCACCGGCCAGAATCGCCAGCGGCCCATCGAACCCCGATGCCAGTTCCGTGATTTCCGGGAAGAAATTGCCGTCGGCATCGTGGACATCCTCCATGCCGATGAAGAGCAGATCATAACCTTTGCGTGCTTCGTCGCGCACGACCTCCGATGCCTTGTCCACCGGGACGCGGGTGGTGAGGTGAACCTTGTCGGGATTGGGCTCGGCATCGTCCCTGATGACTTTGGCCGCGCTCGCCTTGGCGCCGGTCTTGACTTCCCTGGCGACCGGATCGGCGGATTGTTCCGCCGGGCTCTCGGTGACCGATACCGCGCCGCTGATGTCCTTGCGTTCGGTATCCTTGTCGCCGGGGCGCGCCGCCAGTTCGTGCTTCTGCTGCTTTTCGTCTTCCACACTCTTTTCGGCCTCGCTTCGCCGAACCGCCGGCGCGGGCTTTTCGCGCAAATCCGTCTCCAGCTTCAGGATGGTGACCGGCATGCCATGGCCGCCCGCCAGAAGGCCCGCCAGCCGCGCCGCCATCCGGCCAGCCGCGCCGGCATCCACGGCCAGAAGCAATCGTTCCAGATTGGGGACGAAGCCCCGCTCGTCGAGGCGCTCGCGCTCGATCCGCTTCTTTTCGCCTTCGCTCATGGGCAGCCTGGCGAGCGCGGAGCGCAGCATCGGCGGCATCGCCATGGTGGTCAGCATCGCCATGGTGACGATCATGGTGTAGAGATTTTGCGTCAGCGCGCCCATCGAAAGCCCGATCGACGCCACGATCACTTCGGTGGAACCGCGCGCATTCATGGCGCAGCCCAGCGCCATGCCTTCGCGCCAGTTCAATCCGCCGATCATGCTGCCGGCAAAAGCGCCGGCGAATTTTCCCACCGATGCGATCGCCACCAGGCTCACGGTCAGGACCAGGATGGTGGCATTTCCCAGGATGGTGAGGTCGGCGGCAAGGCCCGACATGCCGAAGAAGACCGGCATGAAGAAAGCCGAGATCATGCCCCGCAGCTGCTGCTGGATATGGTCGGTCAGGATCGGCGATTGGCCGACCAGCACGCCCGCCATGAAAGCACCCAGGACCGTGCGCACGCCCAGCATGTGCGTGATCAGCGCCATCACCCCAATGATCGCGATGATGGCAGTGATGACGGGAAAATCGCTGCGGAATGTGTCGTTGACCCAGC
>JAFKFF010000382.1 GCA_017307315.1 Alphaproteobacteria bacterium | reverse complement strand
GCCGGAGGCCGCGGCGATGAGAGCGGCCATAACAATCACGGTGCGCATGACGTCCCCTTTGACAGGGGCGGAGTTTGGCATCCAATGGCCTTAACAAAAACTGAATTCGGAATCATGCGATGTTCCAGACCCTTTTCCCCACCCGGCTTTACCGGGCGGGGCTGCCCGGCGCCCGCAACATCCTGCTGGAGAAAACCTGCCTCAGCCTCGCTGCCGAGGACCGCGCCGGCCGGCGCTGGGCCCGCGAACATGGCTATGGCGGCTATACCTCCTATGCCTCGCTGAACGATCTCACCCGCCGCGCCAGCGTGATCGAGGAGCTGGAACGCGACATCGCCCGCCATGTCGCGCAATTCGCGCGCGAGGCGCAATTCGATCTCGGCGGGCGCCGCCTCACGCTCGACAGTCTGTGGGTCAATGTGATGGACCGGCACGCGATCCACGCGCCCCATATCCATCCCCATGCCGCCGTCAGCGGCACCTATTACGTGCGCGTGCCGCCGCGCGCCGGAAACATCCGCTTCGAGGACCCGCGCCTCGCCATGATGATGGCGGCCCCGCCCCGGAAGAAATCGGCCCGGCTGGAGAACCGCAGCTTTGTCGAGGTCGCGCCCAGGCCCGGCATGCTGCTTCTATGGGAAAGCTGGCTGCGCCATGGGGTCGAGCCCAACAAGAGCGCACGGTCCCGCATTTCCATCAGCTTCAACTACGCCTAAAGCATGCCTGCCGCCACCATGGCCGGATGATATGCTGGCCCTCTCGAAGGGGAGGCTTTCATGGACATGGGAATGGAAGGCACCATGCTGCTCTGGAGCGTGGTGCTGGGCTTGGTGCAGATCCTTATCGCCAGCATGGCGGTGAACAAGGACGTCGGACTTCCCTACAATCTCAGTTCGCGCGACGAGACGTCGCCGCCGGTCGGCAAGGTTGCCGGCCGCCTGGTGCGCGCAGGCGCCAATTTCCGCGAGACTTTCGGCCTCTTCGCCGTTTCGGTGATTCTGGTGATGCTGCTGCACCGGCAGAGCGCGACATCGGCCATCGGCGCGCAACTCTATTTCTGGGCAAGATTGGTCTATGTGCCCGTCTATGCGTTGGGCATCGCGGTGGTGCGCACCCTGATCTGGGCCATCTCGATCGCGGGCCTGGTGATGGTGCTGCTCGCCGCCTTCGGCGCCGCCTGACTCTTATCTGATCCGGATCGAGGCATTTCGGGACGCACCGCCCTCGCCCGCTGCGCGGGCCCGAAGCGGAGCCAAAGAACCGCGCTACCTGCGGCCCTTTTTCTGACGCTCTTTCCGGGCGGCGTAACGGGCGTCGCGAGCCGCCTTCTGTTCTTCCAGAAGGCGCATCATCTTTTGCAACTCTTCTTCCTTGGTTTTTTCGGCGGCCAGCTTGGCTTCTTCTTCGGCCATGCGACTGGCCTCTTGCTCGGCCTGACGCTTGGCTTCTTCCTCGGCCGCGATGCGCGCCTTCTCGGCGGCGCGGGCGGCCTGGCGCTCGTCGCGCGCCTTGGCGATGGCGGCACGTTCCTTGGCACGCTCGTCGGCGGTGGCCTTGGCGGCTTCGGCGCGGGCTTTGACTTTTGCCAGCATTTCGGCGCGCGCCTTCGCGGCCGTGTTCATGCGTTCGGAGAATTTCTGGTCGTCGCGGATTGCCATGGGAGTCTTAGTTGTCGAGGAAGCTTCTGAGTTTGCGGGAACGGGAGGGGTGCTTGAGCTTGCGCAGCGCCTTGGCTTCGATCTGGCGGATACGCTCGCGGGTGACGCTGAACTGCTGGCCGACTTCTTCCAAGGTGTGGTCGGTGTTCATGCCGATGCCGAAACGCATGCGCAGCACGC
>JAFKFF010000108.1 GCA_017307315.1 Alphaproteobacteria bacterium | reverse complement strand
GCCCGCGCGACATCGGCGGCGGGCATTTCGCGCGCCAGCTGCGTGGCGCGAACCTTGGCGGGCGCATCGCCCGCATTGGCGGCGATGAGGTACCATTTGAGCGCGCTCACCGGATTTTGACGCACGCCATCGCCGCGCTCGAAAAGCACCGCCAGGTCGAATTGAGAATCGACATAGCCCTGTCCCGCCGCGCGGTTGAACCAGGCCGCGGCGCGGGCGGAATCGCGCGCCGTGCCCTCGCCCTCGGCATAGGCGATGGCAAGATCGTGCATCGCCTTGACGTTGCCGCGCAGCGCTGCGGCTTCGAACCACTGGAACGCCTGACGGGCATCCGCGGTCCCGCCGGCACCGTCCTGATAAAGCGTGCCGACCAGATATTGCGCCATCGGCACGCCCTGACGGGCGGCCGCCAAGCCCCATCGCATGGCGGCGACAGGATCGGCCGCGCCACCCTTGCCGTTCAGATAGCCATAGGCCAACTCCGTCTGGCTGCGCGCATCGCCACGCGCCGCCGATACGGAGATCGACGCGGGCGCCATCTGGCGCGCGCCGGCTTGGTCTGCCCGCGCTCCCGCCAAGACCGCCAATACCACCGCCGTCACCGCCATCAGACCCAGGCAGGCCGCCGCAGCCCAGGGCATCCAACGCGGCACGCCCTTGCGTTGCCGTGTGGGCGCCTCGACGGCGGCTTCGCGCGCCACGCGGCGGGCATTGGCCAGCAGATCGTCCATTTCCTTGGGGCTGACCGGCGACGCAAGATCGAGGTCCAGCGCAGGCATCGGCACGGGTTTGGGGCTGGGAGGGGGAATTACGGACGGTTGCGGATCGCGGCGCGGGACTTCGGCGACCGGCGCGGGCTCGGGCACCGGGTCTGGCACCGGCGGCAGGGTGATTTTTTCTTCCAGCAGCGCGACGCTGCGATTGAGCAGCTGCTCGGTCTTTTCCTGGCGCGCTTCCAGCCCGGCCAGGGAACGCTCGAAGACACGCAGGCGCCGTTCGAGCCAGGCATCGGGCGCGGGCGGCGCGGCTGCGGTCACCGGAGCGCCGTTGGCCACAGCCAGCGCGACATGCGATTGCACCGTCCCGGCGAGGGCCTGCAACTGTTCGACATTCTCGTCCAGCACCGCCGCAACCAGCGCGTCCCGGTCGGAAAAAAACCGGCGGAATTCGGCGCGGTCGATCCCCGCCTCGCGGCAGAGTGCCTCGATGTCGAAATGAGACGCGTCCTCGCGCCCGATCTGGGCGCGGGCCGTCGCGATCAGAGCCGCGCGGATTTCCGCGTCACTTTTGTTACCAGCCACCCAAGCGGCCCCACAAACCCTGGGCGAAGCTAAGGGAGGAAGATTACCAACGGTGTGGAAAATTCCCTGCAATTCGAAATGAATCGCTCGCGGCCGCCCGGATGTGCCAAATCGCGGCATTCGGCCCTGTCAGCGATGCCCGGAGAGCCGCAAGAATTTTTAAGGATCACGAAGCAGCCATGTCGATGAAGCCAGCGGCCTCATCGCGGGCTCAGTCGGGCCGCAGCGCCCGGACGAGAAAGCGGGTGATGTTGTCGGCCAGGGCTTTGCGGCATTGCTGGCTGCGCGCGCATTCCAGCGCCGCCTGATGCAAGGCGCCCGCGATCGCCTGACCGATAATGGCGACATTATAGGAATCGCAGACCACGCCCGACGCCACGGCATCGCGGATGATCTCGCCCCACTCCTCGCCCCAGCGGGCCATCAGGGGAACGCCGGCATGTCCGCCGGCATCGATCACCGACGCATCGGTCATCGCCGTGCGCAGCACGCCGGGATGGGCGTCGCAATAATCGTAGATCGCGTTCAAGGTGGCGGTGATGGCCTGTTCCAGATCCTGGCCCGGCTGGCGCGCCTGCCGCAAATAGATGTCCAGTTCCTGGCGCGCCTCCTCGACGAAAGCAAGAAAGCAGGCCCGCTTGTCCGGATAGTGCAGATAGAAGGTGCCGTGCCCCAGCCCCGCTTCGCGCGCGATATCCTGTGGCCGGGTCGCGTCATAGCCGCGCTCGACGAAAAGCTTGCGCGCAGCGCCTTTGATCTTGGAAAGGCTCTCGGGTTTGCGCCGTGCCCGGCGGGCATTGGCATCGACGGTGTTTACAGCGCCACTATCCATGGTAGCGACTTTCGGGATGTCGGGACCGAAGTCAACTGAGACTGCGAATGGTGCCGCCTTTGGTCGCAGCGTGCATTGCAGTGCAAAAGAAAACCCCGAATTCTACGCCTTTTCGCGCGTATTTAAGCTTCGAAGACGATTAGACCGTAGACGGATGTTTCCGCTTCTTCCGTAACGGCCTGATATTTCAAGGCGTTCGACGGGCGACGGTCCCGTGCTTAACGCGCTGTTTACGGCCAATCGCTAGCTTGGCGGCGCATTTTGGCCGGCTGGACGGCCAAGGCAGAAGCCAGTGGGGGCCGCGTGGGATTGACCGCGCATGACATGAGCGACATGGGCCGGCTGGCCCATCTTGCGATGAACCCGAGGGACGGCGCCAGCCGCGAAGAGATCTATCTCGCGGTGGCCTCGCTCTATCGCGTTCAGGGCACAGGCTTGAATGATCGCGAGCGCGCGCTGATGCGCGAAATCCTGCACCGGCTGACGCGGGACGTCGAAATGGCGATCCGCATCGCGCTGGCCGAGCGCCTCGCCGACGATGCCGCGGCGCCGCACGACCTGATCCTGCTTCTGGTGGACGACACGATCGAAGTGGCGCGTCCCGTCATTCTGCGCAGTCCCCTTCTCACCGAAAAGGACGCGTTGCGCCTCGTCACCGAATCCGGCGCCGGACATCAGGAAGCGGTCGCCGGCCGCGCGCATATCGGCACGGCCGTGACCGACGCGCTGGTGAAATGCGGATCGGACTCGGTTCTGGTGGCGCTGGCGCGCAACGCCACGGCCCGGATTTCGGAGGCCACCTTCCGCACACTGGTCGAACGCTCGCGCACGCTCACGGGCCTGCAGGAACCGCTGGTCCAGCGTGCCGACCTGCCGGTCGAGTTAGCCAATAGCATGTGTGCCTTCGTGTCCGATACGCTCAAGCGCCATATCACCGCCCACTATGCGTTTCCGGCCAAGCGCGTGGACACCGCGTTGTCCGAGGCGGTGGAGATGCTCGCCCAGGCGCCGGCGGGCCCCAAGGACCCACCCGCCGACAGCGCCCAGAAACTGATCGACAAGCTGGCGGCATCCGGCCAGTTGAAGGCCGGTTTCCTGATGCGGGTTTTGAGCCAGGGGCAGATCGATCTCTTCGACCTGGCTTTTGCCCGGCTGCTTCGCGTCGATCTGCCGCGTTTCCGGCATCTCTTTTATGCGCGGGGCGCCGGACCCGTGGCGTTGGCCTGCCGCGCCGCCGGCATCGACAAATCGGCCTTCGCCACGGTGTTCAATTTGTCGCGACAGGCGCGCCGGGAAGCCGCCAGCCTGGCGCGCGCCGATATCGAGGAAGCCGACGCGGTTTTTGCCCGGTTCACCCGCGCCTCGGCCCTGGACGAGCTGCAATCCCCCCGGCTTTAGGGCGGAGCAAAACATGCTATCCTGCTCCGATGCAGGACAGCTTCGGTCGCTCCATAACCTATCTGCGCGTTTCCGTGACGGATCGCTGCGATTTCCGCTGCGTCTATTGCATGAGCGAGCACATGACCTTTCTGCCCAAGGCGGAAATGCTGTCGCTCGAGGAATTGGAACGGCTTTGCATTACTTTCGTGGACAAGGGGGTGGAAAGGCTGCGCATCACCGGCGGCGAGCCCCTGGTTCGCAAGAATGTGATGACCTTGTTCGAGCGCCTGGGTATGCGCCTGGGCCGGGGTCTCAAGGAACTCACGCTCACCACCAACGGCAGCCAGCTCTCTCATTTCGCGCAAGGGCTTCATGACGCCGGCGTCCGGCGGGTGAACGTCTCTCTCGACACCCGCGATCCCGATCTGTTTCGGCGGATCACGCGCTGGGGCGATCTGGGCAAAGTGCTGAAAGGGCTCGAGGCCGCGCAGAAGGCAGGGCTTGGCGTCAAGATCAACACGGTGGCGCTGAAAGGCCTCAACGAAGACGAGATTGCGGATCTCTTGCGCTGGTCGCATGCGGAAGGCTTCGACTTCACCTTGATCGAGACCATGCCGCTGGGCGAAGTGGAAGAAGACCGCTCCGACCGCTACCTACCGCTGTCGCTGGTGCGCGGCAGGCTGGAACGCGAGATGACGCTGACGCCCAGCACACACCGGACCGGCGGTCCCGCGCGCTATTTCGATGTGGCGGAAACCGGCGGGCGGCTAGGCCTGATCACCCCCCTCACCCACAATTTCTGCGAAAGCTGCAACCGGGTGCGGGTCACCTGCACCGGCATGCTCTATATGTGCCTGGGCCAGGAAGACAGCGCCGATTTGCGCGCCCCGCTTCGTGCCTCGAACGACGGAGCCGCGCTCGATGCCGCCATCGAAGCCGCGATCCGCAGAAAGCCGCGCGGTCACGATTTCGTGATCGACCGGCGCACCGCCCAGCCGGCGCTGGCTCGCCCGATGTCGTTGACCGGGGGCTGAAGCCGCGCGCCATGCCCGCTCTTCATTTCACCGCGGCGCCGGACGCCGCCGAAGCGCTGGCCGACATGCGCAGGCGCCACAAGGACACCGGCGCCGAGAAAGCCGACATCGTCGTGGCGCTCGGCGGCGACGGCTTCATGCTGCAAACCCTGCATGCCTTCCTGGGCACGGGAAAACCGATTTACGGCATGAATCTGGGCTCGGTCGGCTTTCTGATGAACGAGTACCGCGCCGACAATCTGATCGAACGGCTGGAAGCGGCGGAGCGCGCCGTGGTCCACCCCCTGCGGATGACGGCCCACACAGCCAAAGGCAAGACCGAGGCGCTCGCTTTCAACGAAGTGTCGCTGCTGCGCGAGACCCGCCAGGCCGCCAAAATCGCCATCCTGGTGGACGACAAGATCCGCATCGCGGAACTGATTTGCGACGGGGTGCTGGTGTCCACCCCCACAGGCTCGACCGCTTATAATTTGTCCGCACACGGACCGATCCTGCCGATCGACGCGGCCCTGCTGGCCCTAACCCCGATCAGCGCGTTCCGTCCCCGCCGCTGGCGCGGCGCGCTCCTGCCGCACCGCGCGCGGGTGCGTTTCGAGATCCGGGAAAGCGCCAAGCGCCCGGTCAGCGCCGTCGCCGACGATTTCGAAGTCCGCGACGTCAGCGCCATCGACGTCGCCGAAGACCGCACGGTCGCCATGACCATGCTTTACGATGCCGGTCACAATCTGGACGAACGCATCCTGGCAGAGCAGTTCTCAGACTGAAGCCGACGCGCCCGATTTTCCGCCGTAAAGCGCCGGCATGGCGCGTAAAAGCGCCGGACTTCACCCGTCGTTAACGCCGGTTAAGCTAACAAGTCCGGCACCCGCACCCCATTCCAGGACCGTGTCGGGCTGGAATCCGGAATGAGCGGCTATCGTTTCGACAGGCTGAAGATCCTTGTGGTGGACGACAATGTTCACATGCGCAAGCTGGTCGTCACCATCCTTCAGGCCTTCGGCGTCATCCAGATCTTCGAAGCGGAGAGCGGCGAGCGGGCCTGGGCGATCCTGCGCGAATTCAACCCCGATGTGGTGGTGCTGGACTGGGAGATGGAAGGCCTATCCGGTCTCGACGTGGTCAAGATGATCCGCACCGATCCGCAGACCCCCAACCCCTTCGTGCCGGTGATCATGCTGACGGGCCACACCCATATCGACCGGGTGCGCCAGGCTCGCGACGCGGGGATCAACGAATTCATCGCCAAGCCGGTTTCGGTCAAGACCATGATGAGCCGGCTGATGTCGGTGATCGAAAATCCCCGCCCCTTCGTGCGCACCAAAAGCTATTTCGGTCCCTGCCGGCGCCGGCGCGGCAATCCGGAGTACCGCGGTCCCGAACGCCGCGCGGAAAAAGCCGCCCAGGCCGCGGAATAGGAGCATCCATGTCGCGCCAGCAGCCGATCGAGCTCTTCATGCCGCCCAACATGCTGAAGGCCAAGGTGGGCGGCACGCATGCGGGCCTGGACATGGCCGCGATCAATCGCGCCGAGAGCGCGATGGAGGCCTTGAAGGGCGAGTTCGCCACCTGGGCGCAGGACGATGTCCGCCGCCTGGTGACAGCGCGCGACGCGTTCGCCGCCGATCCCGACAAGACCACACGCGCCGGCCTGCTGAGGGCCGCGCACGACATGAAGGGGCAAGCCGCCACCTTCAATTATCCCCTGATCGCCCGCGTGGCGGGATCGCTTTCGCATCTGATCCACGACCTGCCGGAAGACGCACCGCTGGCGCTGGGGCTGGTCGATGCCCATGTCAACGCCATTCATGTCATCTATCGCGACAAGGTGATGGATCTGTCCAACCGGACAGCGTTGGCGCTGGCGCAGGAACTGGAAGCGCGGGTCGCCGAAACGCTGGGCGCTTAAATCCGTTCACGGGCGGACGAAAACAGCTCCAGCAAGCTCGAGCCGAAAGATAAGGGTCCGGTCCCTTGCGCTGCGAAAAAGCCTTTCGGCTGCCAGTTCATCACCCCGGCCAGAAGCGCCTCGATATTCGCATCCACGGCGCGCACCGCCATGGCGCGCGGACTGGGGCCTTCGGCGGGAGCCTCGGCGGGTAGCGCCGGAGTTGGAGCCGTGGCAACGCTGCGCCCGCCCGGCTGCTGCATCGCCCAATCGTAAATCTCCCGCACGCTCTTGGCGGTGCCGTCGGCGTGGAAGAACACGGCGCGGTTGGCCGAAGCCGCCAGCGGAAAAAGCCCCGCCGCACTGGCAGCGGGCGCGCTCTGGCTGGCCTTGATCAATTTGCATGCGCCTTCGGGGCCCAAGAAGTGGGCGGCATAGAGTTCGCCGCCGCAGACCGCCCGGCCGAGCGTGGTCTCCATCGTCCCTTGCGCCGAGCGCGCATATTCCCCCGCCATCAGCGCCGAAATCCTGGGATCCTTTTTCAGCGCCAGGATGGTCTGGCGGTCGGCATCGTTGGCGGCTTTGTAGCGTCCGTCCGGCTTGACGCTGATCGCGTCGGCCAAGGTCCCCAGCCCATATTTGGCGCCATGCGATTTCACCAAGCCCAGCCAGGTCTGGTCGATGAATTGAAAAAGGCCTGCCGCCGACGAGGTGTTGGATTGGGCGTTCGCCTTCAGGCTGGATTCCCGCATGGCGGTGCCGAGCAGATAATGGAAATCCGACCCGGTCGCCGCGGCCGCGCTGCGGAGCGCGGCGAGGACGCTATTGGTATCGGTGCCGGTCCCAACCTGCATGTCTCAATTCCTGGTCGCGCGGCCTGCGGAAAACCGCGAGGACACTTTTCCTGGCCGCGCCCCAAAGATTGCCGTTTATGGTTAAAGAGACCTTACCCGGTCGATCATCGCCGTTCGCGCGGCGGCCTCATAGGCCACCGCCGGGCTGTGCCCCCAGACCGGGCCGGGCCAGGCGGGGTCGCCGGGATGCCGCCCCAGGACATGGACATGTAGCTGCGGCACCAGATTGCCCAGGGCGCCGACATTGATCTTGGCGACCTGCGGCAGCCCGCGCAGGCCGAGGCTTGCCCGCGCCACTTCTTCCACCAGCCGGATGCGATCCGGCTCCGCCAGGTCCATGATTTCCACCAACCCGCTCCGGCGCGGCACCAGGATCAGCCAGGGATAGCGGACATCATCCATCAGGAGCACCCGGCAGAGCGGCCAGTCGGAGACGAAGACCGTGTCCGCCGCCAGCCGGGGATGAAGCGCAAAATCGCTCATGTTCCGAACCGCCGGGGGTCGAAGGCGGCGATGGGGGATGCGCGCCCCAGAATCTGATCGGCGACGGTCTCCGCCACGGCAGGCGCGAACAGGATGCCGTTGCGGTATTGGCCGCCGGCAAGCCACAGGCCCTCGCTCCTGGTGGGCCCCAGCATGGGCAATCCGTCCGGCGCGCGCGGGCGCAAGCCCGCCCAATGCTCGATCAGCGTCCAGCGACCGAGCGCCGGCATCAGCTTTTCGGCGGATCGCAAAAGCATCTCCCGCGCTTGCGGCGTGACGGTGGTGTCGAACCCGGCATCCTCCATCGTCGCGCCGATGGCAAGCCCCTCGGCTCGCGACACGGCATAGATCCCCCCGCCCCAAATCACCGGCCCAGGCACCGTTTCTCCAGCCGGCGGCGCCAGAAGGATCATCTGTCCCTTCACCGGCGAAACCGGTTCGCCCGCCTTGTCCAGCAACCCGCTCCAGGCGCCAGCGGCCAGAATGACGGCGTCGGCGGCATGGCGCCCGAAGGGAGTCTGAACGCCGATCACCCGGCCATCCCGCTCACGCTCCAGCCGCACCGCCGCTTCATTAGCCAGGATGCGGCCGCCCGCTTTTTGCAACGCGACCGCCAGCGCCGGTCCCAAGCTCCGGTTGTCGATCTGCGCTTCGCTGGCGGACCAGAGGCCTCCCGCGATGCCATCGGCCGCCACCAGTGGCACCAGCGCCCGAACCTGGGGTGGCTCGAGCAAGACGCGCCCGGGACCGGCCTGCCGGCTCAACCGCGAAAGCGCTGCCGCATCGTCCGCCAGAAGCAGCGCGCCCTTGGCGGCGTAGTTGATTTTCCGCCCGCTCACCGCCTCAAGTTTTTCCGCAAAAGACGGCCACAAGACATTCGAATATCTTGCAAATTCCATCTCTTCCAGGCTTGCATCTTGAAGTTCTGCGGTCACCGCCAACATGCCGGCCGATGCCCCGGTCGCGCCGCCCCCCGGCTGGCTGCGCTCCAGCACCGTGACCTCCTGGCCCGCTTCGGCGAGCCGCCAGCCGATGGCCAGGCCCGCCACCCCACCTCCGATGATGATGATCTTCATGGCCCGCCTATAACGTCGAACCCGCATGGCGCGGATCGGCGACGTCCCTCTCCCGCTCCGCCTTTTCTTCGTTCAGCCGCATGGTCACAAGCACCACGATCATGGCGGCGAAGCTGGTGAGCGTGCCGGGCAGCCAGATGATCAGGCCGCCATAATGCTGGTCATTGAGCGGGGTCATCTCCACCACCCGCCCGCAGATATTGTAGACGGGATAGAAGTCGGTCATCGAGAGCGACAGGATCGCTCCCAGCACCATCTGCGGCAACTCGATCAGAAGGATCATCAGCGCCCGCATCAGGTGCGACAGCCGGGCGGGCGGCTTGGGCCGGCTGTCCAGCACCAGCGACCAGAACATCACCCCGTTGATCGCCATGGTCCAGTTCATGAGCGTGTATAGGTTCTCATCCAGCATGACGCGGGTATGGATGGCGGGGATCAGCCAGAAATAGAGCAGGCCCACGAACAGCACCGGCGCGATGGCGGGATGCTGGAGAAAATTCATGCCCGCCCGGACCGGGCGGGCCAGGGCCAGTGGCTTCAGGAAATCCGGCATGCCGGCGAAAAGCGCTTCTCCGCCCATCCCCATGGCGATCAGGAAGGCGCCGGCATGATGGAGCACGAAATGCGCCCAGCGATGGGCGAAGAACAAATGCTGGGCGTAATAATCGATGCGGGTCTGCAGCACGATGTAGAAGGAAAGCACGCCCAGGACGAAACAAGCTTGGCGCCAGGGCGCGGGCCTTTGCGCCGGCGGCAGGAGGGAAAGGCCGCGTCCGAACCAGCCCAGCGCCAGGAAGGTGGCGAGAAACTCCACCCAATGGAATTCCCAGGGCAGGAACATCGGCAATCCGGCGGGAAACAGCCGGACGATGGTCCAGAGCACCGCGCCCGCCAGCAGCAACGCGCCATACCAGATCCAGGGAGAAATCCGCGCCATGGCCAGCGACCTTACGCGCGGTTCGGGGCCGCGCCAAAGCGTGATATGGACGCGGGTTATGCGGTATGCGGCACTTCTTCTGGCCCTGATGCTCGCGGCCTGCGGCCGTTCCGGCTTCCACATGACCGATATTTCGGGCGCCATGCCGCGGCTGGATTTCCACCTGACCCGCGCCAGCGACGGCAGACCGGTGAGCGGGGAGACCTATCGCGGCAAGGTCACCTTGCTCTATTTCGGCTACACCAATTGTCCCGATGTCTGCCCGGCCACCCTGGCCAACCTCACGGGCATGCTGGCCAAGGTGAAGAGCCCGGACGTTCAAATCCTGTTCGTCACCGTCGATCCCGGGCGCGACAGCCTTTCTGCTCTGAGGGAGTATGCGCGGGCCTTTTCGCCCCAGATCGAAGGCTTGCGCGGCACCGCCAACCAGCTGGCCGATGTCGCGCGGCGCTATCGCGTGGCCTATTCGGTCGATCCCGCCCCGCCCTACACGGTGATGCATTCCAACGCGGTGTTCTTCTTCGACAGGACCGGGCGCGTGCGGCTGGTCACCACCGACACCACCGATCCTGCGGCGATGGCGGACGATGTGCGGCGCTTGCTGAACTGAGCGTCAGCCCCCGTTCAAATGCTCGGACAACTGGTCGAAGGTGCCGCCGAATCCTTGCGCCAGGCTTCCGGACGAGCAAAGATCCTCAAAGAATTGCTTTTCGTCTTCGGTGGCGCCGAACGGTTCTGCACGCAAGGTTTGCGTCGTACCTTCCGGCGTCTCGGAAAAGCTAACGATATTGAGGATTTCCAGGGGGCATTTGTCGCTGAATGGCGCCCGCGCCATGCCGCAATCGCTGTTCGCGAAGGAATTGAGCCAGACGATGCGGTCCGGCGCCGAAATTTCCAGGAAATTGAACCGACCCCACATGGTGGGCGCCACTGCCGCCTCCATAGAGTAATGGAAAAAGCCGCCGGGCTTGAATTCGAACCGCAAGGCGCGGACCGCACACCCCTTCGGGCCCCACCATTTTTCGATCTGATCGCGCTCGCTCCATGCCTTCCAGACCGTTTTGCGCGGATGGCGCAATTGACGCGTCACTTCGAAGATCCGGAAATCCTTGCCAGCGGTCATTTCTACCTGTCCTTCTTTTTCGTTTGCGAATTCGCATCCAGGAAATCGCTGAGCCGGTCGAAACTGTCTTCCCACAGCTTCCGGTAGCTGCCCGTCCATTCCATCACCGCGCGCAAGGGCACGGGCTCAAGACGGCAAGGCCTTGTCTGCGCATGGCGGCTTCGCGACACCAGCCCTGCCCGTTCCAGGACCTTGATGTGCTTGGATACCGAGGGCTGGGTCAGCTTGAACGGTGCCGCCAGTTCCATGACCGTGGCTTCGCCCCGTGCCAGCCTGGCAACGATCCTGCGTCGTGTGGGATCGGCAAGCGCGGAAAACACGCGGTCCAGATTGGGCTTCATATATTCCATATTAGCTATATTCCTGCTTGGCTATATAATGGCCGATAAAAGACGCGTCAAGGACTGCGTCTTCAAATCAGATGTGGAGCGCCGCTCCGTCCGCCGCCAAC
>JAFKFF010000107.1 GCA_017307315.1 Alphaproteobacteria bacterium | reverse complement strand
TCCAACATCGCCTTCCTTGCGCCAGGTGTCGGCGTCGACCTGCACCACGGCGCGCTGCAAGGTGACGTCGAAGGGCTTCTTCTCGCCTTCGCGCAGGATGGTGAGAGTGACCTTGGAACCTTCGGGCCCGCGCATCTTGTCGATGGCTTCGTTCAAGGGCTGGCCGGCGATGGAGACACCGTCGATGCCGGCGATGCGGTCGCCGGACTTGATGCCGGCCTTGGCGGCGGGCGTCCCGTCGATGGGCGAGATCACCTTGATGAGCACGTCTTACTGCGTCACTTCGATGCCGACGCCGCCGAACTGGCTTTTGGTGGTGATATGCATGTCGTTATAGGACTTGGCGTCCATGTAGCTGGAATGGGGGTCCAGGTTCGACACCATGCCCTGGATGGCGGCGCTGACCAGCTCGCTGTCCTGGACGGGGCGCACATAATTGGCGCGCACCCGCTCGAAGGCGTCGGAGAAGAGATCGAGCTGGCGATAGGCGCTGGATTCGCTGGCGCCCTGCGCCTGGGGCAGGAGGCTCAAGGCCAGGGCAAACCCTGCGGCACCGCCCAGCGCCACCAAAGCAACTTTTTTCATGATCTCTTTGCCTTCCGCGTTTCCAGGGCCAGCCATGGCCTCGGATCCAGCCCATGACCGTCGTGCCGCAACTCGAAGTAAAGCCGCTCTTTCGGCGTGCCGCTTTGCGCTGGCATGACGCCGACGGGCTCACCCGCCAGCACTTCGTCGTTCGGCCGCACGGTCACGCGCCCGAGCCCGGCCAGCACCAGATCGTAGCCAGTGGTTATCTCCAGGATCAAGACCTGTCCCGACTTATGGTAAGGGCCCGCGAACAGGACCCGCCCGTCGATGGGCGCGATCACCTGGGCGTTGTCGCGCGTCATGAAGGTGATGCCCGGATTCCGGCGGATTTCCTCGGGATTGGTCTCGGCCGGCGCCACAGTTCCCACCACAGGCCGCAACAATGAACCTTTGGACAGGGGGCCGAGGGCGCCGGAATTCGACGCGGTGACGATGGTGATGCCGTCATCGCCGCCACCCGAACGCTTCAGCGCCGCCACCCGGTTCGCCAGCGCCTGGAAGTCGGCCGCCTTGGCGGCGATTTCCGCCAGCCGGGATTTGAGCGTGTCGTATTCGTCGCCCGCCGTCTGGGCTTCGGATTCCTTCTGGGTGGTGAGGATTTCCAGGTCCGCCCGGGCGGCGGTGAGTTCCGAGGCGGTCCGGGTCGCCTCGCCCCGGCGCGCGATCAGCGAGACGCGGGTCCTTTTCAGGGTTTCGATGCGGCGGGCGAGCCGGGCCGCTTCCGCATAGACCGGCGGCAGGCTGGCGCCCACCAGCATGGCGCCCCTGGCCGCCGCCAGCGCGTCGTCGGGGCGCACCGCCAGGGCCGGCGGCATGTCGTGCTGCAACCGCTCCAGGATCGCCAGAAGCTTGGTCACGGAAATGCGGTCGCGCCGGAAGCCTTCGGTCAGTTCGGCGTCCTGCCGCTCCAGCCGGTCGATCTCCTCGCCCAGATAGACGGTTTCCTGTTCCAGGCTTTCGATCTTGGCCGCCGTGGCGATCAGCTTCTGGCGCAGGGTCTTGGCTTCGGCGGAGAGCTGTTCGCTTTTCTGCCGCGCGCTGTCCACGGCGGGCTTGTCGCGGGCAACTTCGGCCTTCAGCGAATTCAACTGCGACGCGCTGGAGGGAAGCTTGCTCAGCGATTCCGGTTTCACCGCCTTGGACATGTCGAGGGGAATGTCCGTCGCCGGTCTGGCGGCATCTTTCGCGCCGTCGTCCTTCACGTTCGGCCGGGGGCGCGGCGCCACCGGCACGGTCACTTTCTTGCCGGGCGGATCGGCGGCCCAGGAGGAGAAGCCGCCCGCGACGCTCAGGACGGCCGCAAAAAAAGCGAGGGGAATTCCGCCGCGCAATCTCAGCCTTTCGCGAGAAGAGAATGGCCCGTCATCGGTTTGGGCTTGGCGATCCCCATCAGGGCCAGCATGGTGGGCGCGACATCGGCCAGCCGGCCATTTTCCAGCCGCGTCCCCTTTGGCGCGTTGACCGCCACCACCGGTACATCGAACAGGGTATGGGCGGTGTGGGGCTCGCCGGTCTTGGGATCCTTCATCATCTCCACATTACCATGATCGGCGGTCCGCAACATCACGCCGCCCGCCTTTTCGATGGCGGCGCGAAGCCGGCCCAGGCATTCGTCGATCGTGTCCACCGCCTTCACCGCCGCCTGCATGATGCCGGTATGGCCGACCATGTCGGGATTGGCATAGTTGGCGACGATGAGATCGTATTTGCCGCTGGCAATCGCTTCTTCCAGCTTCTCGGTCACCTGAAAGGCGCTCATCTCCGGCTTGTGGTCGTAGGTAGCGACCTTGGGGCTGGGCACCAGGATGCGGTCCTCGCCTTCGAAAGGTTCTTCGCGCCCGCCATTCAGGAAGAAGGTGACATGGGCGTATTTTTCCGTCTCGGCGATGCGCAGCTGCTTGAGGCCCTGTTCGGCCATCACTTCGCCCAGGGTCTCGCGCACATCCTCGGGCGGGAAAATCGCGCGCATCAGCCGGGCGAGTTCCTCGGAATATTCGGTGAGGCCCGCCGCGGCGCTGAACGCCACCACGCGGTTCCGCTCGAAGCCCTGGAAACCCGGATCGAGCAGCGCCAACGAGATTTCCCGCGCCCGGTCGGCGCGGAAATTGGCGAACAGCAAGGCGTCGCCGTCAGCCATGCCCGCGTAATCGCCCAAGACGGCCGGCACCACGAACTCGTCGGTGACGCCGTCGGCGTAAGAGGCGTCCAGCGCCGCGAAGACATCGCCATGGCGGCGGGCATCGGCATCGACCATCGCGTCATAGGCTTTCCGCACCCGGTCCCAGCGCTTGTCGCGGTCCATGGCGTAATAGCGTCCCGACAAGGTCGCCATCCGCACGCCGGCAATGCCATCGATATCCCTGGCGAATTTTTCCAGGAAGCCGCGCGCGCTTTTGGGCGGGGTGTCGCGGCCGTCGAGAAAGGCATGGATGAAAACCGGCACGCCCGACTGCGCCAAGATCCGCACCAGCGCCGCCATGTGATCCTGATGCGAATGCACCCCGCCCGGCGACAGAAGGCCCATCAGGTGCACAGCGCCTTTGGAGGCTTGCGCCTTGGCGATGATCTCGCGCAGGGCGGGACGCGCGGCGAGCGAACCATCCTCGATCGCCACATCGATGCGGGGCAGATCCTGGGAGACGATGCGGCCGGAGCCGATATTCATGTGGCCGACTTCGGAATTGCCCATCTGGCCTTGCGGCAGGCCCACGGCGCGGCCCGACGTTTCAAGCAGTGCATGCGGGCAATCCTGCAGCATACTTGTGTAGTTGGGGGTGCTGCCCTGGGCGATGGCATTGTCCGTTTCATCGGTGCGCCATCCCCAGCCATCGAGAATGCAAAGCAGGGCGGGACGCGGCGCGGGCATAAACACTCCTGTGTGGCGATGGACCGAACATAGGAACGGCTTTCACCCCTGTCCATGCGGCTTCGCACATGCAGTAAAAAGAGTGCGAAGCCCCTTCCAACTCTGCTTTCCAAGGCCGGAGTAACCCCGGCCGGCCAGCTGCCCCGCCCGGGCCCGCAGCGGTAACGGTTGATGTTCAAAGGCCGGAAAATGCCCGGCAAAAGCTGCCGCCAGGAACCGAACACTGTTCATATGAACTGCTATCATATTGATATATAAATGTAATTTCTTCAGCCGGCGCGGCACGAAACTGGCAAGAAGCCTTCCCGAGAAACAGGCAGAAGCCGAGTTCATGCGCGCACCGCTTTATATCCGTATCGCCGCTTTCGCCCTTGGCGCCGCCTTGATGGCCGCGCCCGGACCCGTCCTCGCCTTCTCGCGGGTCAAGGACCTGATCGAGGTCGAGGGCATTCGCGACAACATGCTGGTCGGCTACGGCCTGGTGGTCGGTCTCAACGGCACCGGCGACTCGCTCAAGAACGCGCCGTTCACCCAGCAATCGATCCAGACCATGCTGGAGCGGCTGGGCGTCAACACCCGCGGCCAGACCATGCAGACCAAGAATGTCGCCGCCGTGATGGTGACGGCCAATCTTCCCGCCTTCGCCGGCGCGGGCACGCGCATCGACGTCAATGTCAGCGCCATGGGCGACGCCAAGAATCTGCAGGGCGGCACTTTGCTGGTGACGCCCCTGTTCGGCGCCGACGGCCAGACCTACGCGGTGGGCCAGGGCCCCGTCGCGGTGGGCGGCTTTTCCGCGCAAGGCGACGCCGCCAGCGTCACCCGCGGCGTGCCGACAGCCGGGCGCATCGCCAACGGTGCCATCGTCGAGCGCGAGACCGGCTTTCATCTTGCCGGCATGGATAATCTGAAGCTCTCGCTGCACAATCCGGATCTCACCACCGCCACCCGCATCGCCAAGGCGGTGAACACTTATCTGGGCGGCAGCGTCGCGGTGGCATCCGACCCGTCGAATGTGCAGTTGCACGTGCCGGCCAATTATCCCGGCGGCGTGATGGGGCTTCTGACCGACATCGAGCAGGTCAAGGTCGATCCCGACCAGCCCGCCAAGGTCATCATCGACCAGACCTCGGGCGTGATCGTGATGGGGTCGGATGTGCGCATCTCCACCGTCGCCATCGCCCAGGGCAACCTCACCATCCGCGTCAACGAGACGCCGCAGGTGAGCCAGCCTTCGCCCTTCTCCAACACCGGTTCGACCGTCGCGGTGCCGCGCACCTCGATCCAGATCGACGACGACAAGGGCAACAAGATGGCCGTGCTCAACCAGGGCGTTTCGCTGCAGAGCATGGTCGATGGCCTGAACGCGCTGGGCGTGGGGCCGCGCGACATCATCTCGATCCTGCAGGCGATCAAGGCGGCGGGCGCGCTCCAGGCCGACATCCAGGTGATCGGCTGATGGACGCGACGCTTCAGACCGCGCTCTTCGCCACCCAGCCAGCCTCGGTGCGCGTCCCATCGGCGACGGACAACGTTGCGGCAGCGACGAAAGCCGCCAAGGAGTTCGAAGGCGTCTTCATCGCCCAGTTCCTGGGCAGCATGTTCCAGGGCATTCCCACCGACGGCCCTATGGGTGGCGGCCAGGGCGAAGAGATGTTCCGCTCCCTGATGGTCAATGAATACGCCAAGTCG
Source organism: Alphaproteobacteria bacterium (assembly GCA_017307315.1). GTDB lineage: Bacteria > Pseudomonadota > Alphaproteobacteria > Micropepsales > Micropepsaceae > Rhizomicrobium. Next base: position 6,242 of record JAFKFF010000107.1, on the reverse strand, counting down.
ATCGCCGACAAGGGCGGCTTCGGCCTGGCCGGCGCGGTATCCCGCCAGTTGCTGCGCAACCAGGAAGTCCCGCAGACGGAGGCCGCGTCGTGAGCGAGACCAAGCTGGAAGACACGCCCCGCATCGAAAGGCTGATCGCACTGGCCGAACGGCTGGTGGTGGCGCTGGAAGCCGACATCGCCGCGCTGAAAGCGGGCAAGCCTGCCGAGATGCAGAGCATGGATCCGGAGATCCAGAAACTGTCGGTCGTCTATGGCCGCGAGGCGCAGAATTTCGACATCCGCATCGCCAAGGCGGCGCCGCCATCCTTGCGCGAACGCTTCCTGCTGGTCACCGCCAGGTTCCGCGACGTGCTGCAATTGCATGCCCGCATGCTGGCGCGGGTGAAGAATGCCTCCGAAGGCATGATCCAGGCCATCGCCCGCGAAGTCGAACGCATGAACGCGCCCACCCGCACTTATGGGCCGCAATCCGGATACAAGGCTCAGTCGTCGGGGGCCATGGTATTCAATAAGGTGGTTTGATTTCTTTGGTGCCCCCATCTGTCTTCCTCGGGATAAACCCTCGGAAGACATCTTCCCCCGTCAGGCCTTCGGCCACGGGGGAAGAAATTCTCGGCCAAGACGATCTAGCGCGTGTTGAAGCCTGCTGAGGCCGCCGTCCCTCATTGCGCGAGGCGCATGATGGAGGAGAGCGAATAGTGGCCGCGCTCCTCATGCTTCGACACGCTCAGCATGAGGAATGCGCACAAATCCTCACCCTGAGCTTGTCGAAGGGTGAGCAGCGGGATGACGCGACAGCGTAAAGCCGTTACGGAACGTCGTTAACCGCCGAGCTGCGACAGCAGGTCGCTCAAACCGCCGCCACCGCCGCCCTGGCCGGAGACGATGGCCTGGATATTGGCGACGGCATTGTTGGGATCGGTGCCCATCAACGACAAGGCCATGCTGTAATTGGCGAGTTGCGCCGTGGTGGTGGCCGACGCCTTGCCGCTGGTGTTGCCGGGCATGGCCGCTGCCGGCGGCGGCGCGTTGGATTTCTGATAGGCGCCCTGGATGTTCGACAAGACGCCCAGCAATTGCGAGCGGGCGGCGTTGGCCCCGGTCTTGGTGGAAATATCGAGAACACCCGAAAAGCCCAGGCCGTAAATGGCCGGCTCGTCCTTTTTCGCCGCCGCGGTTGAACTGACCGACTTGCTGCCGGTGTCGGGTGCGGTCAGAACGCCTGCCGCGATGCCCAGCCGCGCCAGCGCGTCATTGTCGGCGGGACCGGCGATCAACTCGATGGTGCGGCCCGCATTGACCGTCAGCTTGATGCCTTCGCTGCCGCCCTTGTAGTCGGCTTCCGCCTTGCCGATGGCGCCCAGCTGCGCGTTGATCTTGGTGGAGAGCGAATTGATGGTTTCGCCCTTGTCGATGGTGATGGTGGTGGTGCGCGGCGCGATACCGTCGATCTTGATCTTGAACGTGTCGCCCGCCCGCAAGGTGGTCAGCGACGTCAGATCGACCGACTGGTTGAGATTGATGGTGCCGCGCGGCAGGCCCAGCGCGTCCAGCACGCTGGAGCCTTGGGTGTCGATGGCGACACCGGCGCCGGTCGATTGACCGTCGGCGCCGCCATATTGCTGGGTCCACTGCACCGTGCCGTCGGCGTTGAGGGCGGTGGCGAACGCATTGGTGACATTCTGGATGTTGCGCTGCTGGCCCGCGAAGGTGCCCTTGGTCGAACCGGTGAGATAGATGGTGCCGTCCGGTCCCACCGTCACCGCGCCGCCCTGGTCGGTGGCGGATGTGCCGACATAGGAAACATGATCGGCGCTGGCGCTGGCGCCATTGTCGGTCATGGCGAAGACGAAAGCGTCCATGCCGCCGGTCGAAGCCGCGGCGACGCTCGCCGCGCCTCCCGCGGTCAGATTGGTATTGGATGTCGTGCCCGAGACATAGACCTTGCCGCCCGACACGGTGAGGCCGCCGATCGCCCCGCCAGCCGCCAACGCGCCCAAAGTCTCGGTCCAGACCGGCGCGGTGGTGATGTCGCCATTGGCATATTTGCTGACCACGGCCTGGCCGTTCTGCACGCTGGCGACATAGAGGCTGCCGTCATCGCCGGTGGCGGTGGCGGCGACCTGATCGTCGCCGCTGGTGCCGAATTGGTTCTCCGACACCAGATTGCCTTTGGAATCGAACTTGGCGAGATAGGCGTCGGCGCCACCCTGCGCGGTCTGGTGCGCGCCGATCACACCGCCCGGAATAGTGGTCTGGCCATTGACCGGATTGGCGATGGGATAACCGGAGACCGAACCGCCGATATAGATATTGCCGCTGGCATCGACGCTGACCGCGTTCGAGCGGTTGTTGGCCAGGGTCTGGATCTGCTTGATCCACATCTGGTTGCCGTTGGCGTCATAACGGGCGACGAAGGAATCCTCATTGCCATTGGCGACGGCGCCGGGCACCAGATCGGCGGTCGAACTGCCGGTGACGACGACCCCGCCCGAAGGATCGAGCGCCAGGCCGTAGCCATTGGCGGTACCGGCGCTGCCCAGAAGTTTCTGCCACACCACATTGCCGGCGGAATCGTATTTGGTGAGATAGGCATCCTGCGCGCCCTGGTTCAGCTGGCTGCCGAAATTGCCGGTGGCGTTGCCGATGACATAGATGTTGCCGCTTGCATCCACCACCGTGCCCGCCGCCGTGGTGGTGCCGGACGTGGCCTTCGTGGTCGCCGTGACGGTGGCAGTCGGCGTGCCGGAAATATTGGACAGCTTGATCAGCCGGCCGGTTTGGTCCGCGGCGGTGGTGGTGGTGTTGGTCGCGCCCGCCTTGCCCGCCGTGGTGGTGTTGGTTTCGCTGGCGGTGCCGGAATTGCCCACCATGTAGAGCGACGGCGTGGACGCGGCAGACAATGAAACGCTTTCAACGCCGCCCGGGGTGATCTGAAGGCCATAGGTCGCGCCGGTGGTGGATGTCGCGGTGCCGCCCTTCTGCACTTTCTGGAAGCGGGTGGAAAAGCCATCCGCCGAAAGCTGCGAATTGATGTAGCTGACGACATTGCCCAAGGTCAGCGAGCCTTGCACCTGGCTCAGATCGATATCGACGTCGGTGGCGACGCCACCTTTCTTGATCGTGATGGTGAAATGATCCGATGCCGACAGGCCGGGAACGGGATTGTCGATATTGGAATTCGTCACCAGCTGGCGCGTGCTGTAGGTGAAGCCGCCCAGCGAGATGTTGGCGGTCGAACTGACGGTAGCGGCGGGCGTTGCCGCCTGCAGCGTATAATTGTTGAAGCTGGTGGATTTCAGATAGTCCTGCACCTGCGCCAGCCCCGCCTGAAAGCGCGCGTTCAATCCCGCCATCACGCCGGGCGTTTCGGTTGAGCCCTGCGCCAGCTTGGCGAGATAGGCGAGACTGTTGACGGCGCTGTAGAGCGAAAAGAGTTTCTGGTTGTCCTGCTCCAGCTTGGAGTCGGTGGTGGCGCCCGCCGTCAGCGGCACATTCGAGGTGTCGAGAAAATTCTTGGTGGAAAGAACTTTCGCGGTCTGGGCGTTGGCGGTGAGCTGCGCCTTCTGCCAGGGCGGTTCGTCATTGGCGGTTGCGCTGTTGGCGCGCGCGGAACCGGCCATGGCGTTGCGCGCCGCCACCGCCGCCGGCGAGGACGTCAACTGCATCTGGTAGTAGTTGAGCAGGACCGAGGAGTCCAAGCCGGGAAAGCCGATGCCTGACATGGGGCGGAGGATGGCTTTTCCAGCGTTAAGGCGGGGATAATGGCGGGCCCGCTTCCGGGCGGGAAAAAACACGCTTAACGCGACCTTAAGCGCGGCGCGCAAAACTGGCGCAATGCCGTCAAGTTTTCCCGCCTATGGCCAAGGCCTGAAATTGTCGTCCGAGGGGCGGCACCTGGAAGCCATTGCCTGCTTCGAAAAAGCCCTGGCAGAGCGGCCCGATGACACCCGAACACTGTTCGCGCTGGGAAATACCGCCCGCGCGCTGGGCCTGGCCCAGCCCGCTGCCGAATTCTTCCGCAAGGTTCTGGCGCTGGAGCCGGAGCGGGTCGAAGCCCTGGTCAATCTCGCCAATCTGCTGCGGGCGGAAGGCCGGTTCGATGCGGCCAAAGCCCTGCTCGAGCCGGCGCTGGCGCGCACCCCGGACGATCCCGATCTGCTGCTGACCCTGGGCTCGACCTGGCGCGAGGCCGGCGAGAATGATCGTGCAATGGAATGCTACCGCGCCGCGCTGGCATCCGCGCCGGACAGCGCCCCCGCTCTATCCAATCTCGCCGACCTTCTGGCCGATGCCGGCGCATGCGAAGAGGCGCGCACGCTTTACGACCGCGCCATCAAGGCGGCGCCGAAGAATCCGCAAATACGCCTCAACCGCGCCATCCTCAATCTGCTCGCCGGCAATCTCAAAGACGGCTGGCGCGATTACGCCGCGCGCGGCGAGATCGCCGGCAAAGTGCCGCAGACGAATCTGAACCTGCCCGAATGGCGCGGCGGCTCGCTGAAGCGCAGCCGCCTTCTGGTGCGCGCCGAACAGGGCGTGGGCGACCAGATCATGTTTCTGAGCGTGATGCCGGATCTTCTGGCGCGCGCGGCGGCGGACGGCGGCTCGGTGATCCTGGAATGCGAGCCCCGTCTTACCGCCTTGGCGGCACGGTCTTTCCCCGCCGCGACGGTCCGGCCGCAGAATCTCGCCGGCAGAAATGGAATCGTCACCGCCGATTATGGCTGGCTGAAAGCCATGGGCGGCGCCAATGCCGTGACGTTGATGGGATCGCTGCCGCGCTGGCTGCGCGGCGACGCCGGGTCGTTTCCCAAACCTTATGCGTTCCTCGTCCCCGACGCCGGTGAACGTGCGAGGTGGAAGAATTTCTTTGCAGGGCCCGGACCGCATATCGGGCTTTGCTGGCGCAGCGGCAAATCGGGCGGCCATCGCAGCGTGCAATATGCACCGCAGGAAGCCTGGGGCACCTTCCTGCGCGACCTGCCGGGCACGCTCGTCTCCTGCCAATACGACGCCGGCGCCGAAGAAATCGTCGCACTGGAGCGGATCAGCGGCCGCAAAATCATTTTGCCTCCCGCGCTGGACCAGAAGAACGAACTGGATCGCACCGCCGCGATGCTGGCGGCGCTCGATATCGTCGTGAGCGCCCCCACCGCCGTATCCTGGCTCAGCGCGAGCACCGGCACGCCAACCCTGAAGCTTCTCTACGACACAAGCTGGACCGCGTTCGGCCAGTCCTTCGAGCCGCTGGCGCCGTCCTGCCGCTGCGTCATGCCGAACACGCGCGGCGACTGGCGCGATGTCTTCGCGCAGGCCGCAAGCGCAATCGGGCTTATCGTACCGCCCTGAGCGGCGCCTTTTCCTCTTTCAGCGCCGCCGCCAGATCGGCGGCGATCCGTGCCGCACCATTGCCGTCGAGAACGGCAAGGCCGGCCTGGCGCATTTCACGACGCCGCGCCGCATCGCTCATCAAAGCTTTGACCGCCGACAGGATTTGATCGTCGGACGTTTCGGAGGCGACGCCCAACGAGAGTCCCATGCCCGCGCCATCGAACGCGCCCGCGGACTGCGCATGATCCGGCGTGAGCCCCAGATAGATCGCGGGAACGCCGAAGGCGGCCAATTCGTAAGCCGTGACGCCGAAGGCGCAAAGCGCCAGGTCGGCGGCGGCATATTCGGTGGCAAGATCGTCCGCGCCTTCCACCGTCTCGAAATTGTTTTTCAGGGCGACCACGCTGGCGGCGGTCTTGGCGGCATCGGCCATGCCGGTGCCGATGACAAAGCGGATGCGGAAGACCGGATCGAGCGGGACCAACGCCTTCGCCGCGCGTAAGGTCAGGCCCTGCGGATCGCTGCCGCCCATCGCCACCAGCAGGGTGGGCCGGGCGGCGGTGGCAGCGACGGGCACCAGATGCGGATTGAGCCCCAGAAGCGCCCATTCCCAGCCGATGCGGGCGACGGTGCGCGCCCCGGTCCAATCCAGGGCGCGGGCCTGCGGCACCGGCGGATAATACGCGAAGTCGGCAGCCAGACGGACGTCGGAGCCATCATCGATCGCCGCCACGATGGCGATGTCTTGGCGGATGTCTTCCATCTCTTGCCGCGACGGACCCTCGCGGCCATCCAGGATCAGCATGTCGGGCGCCTGCGCGCCGACCAGACGGGTCAGGTCGGCGTGGCTTTGAATCATCTCCACCGCGAAACCGGCGCGGCGGATGGGCGCCGCCGCATCCTCGC
>JAFKFF010000106.1 GCA_017307315.1 Alphaproteobacteria bacterium | reverse complement strand
GAGCCGGGCGTCAGCCGACCAGCCAGTCGGGGATATGGTCCTGGGCGATGAGCTGCTCATGGGTCAGTCTGGCCCGAACAATGGCCCATTCCGGGCCCCGGACCAAGACCTCCGCCGCGGGCGGGCGGGCATTGTAGGAAGAGGCCATCACCGCGCCATAGGCGCCGGCCGACTGGATCGCCACAAGATCGCCGGGTTTCAGTTCCGGCAGCGCGCGTGCGCCCGCGAAAAGATCGGAAGTTTCACAGACCGGACCGACCACGTCATATGTGACGCGATCGGCGCCGGGAACCGGTTCCCGCAAGGGAACGATCTCGTGATGGGAATCGTAGAGCGCCGGGCGGATCAGATCGTTCATCCCTGCGTCCACGATCAGGAAAGTCTTGGCGTCGCCCCGCTTTACATAAATCACCCGCGTCACCAGCACGCCGGCATTGGCCGCGATCAGCCGTCCGGGCTCGAAGATCAGGCGGCAATCCAGGCCCTTGGTCACCCGCGTCACCATGGCGCCGTAAGCCGCCGGGTCCGGCGGCGGCTGATTGTCTTCGATGTAAGGCACGCCTAGCCCGCCGCCCAGATCGAGGCGCGTGATCGCGTGGCCGTCCGCGCGCAAGGTCTGGGCCAGTTCGCCCACCCGGCGGAACGCCGCCTCGAATGGCGCAAGATCGGTGATCTGGCTGCCGATATGCACGTCGATGCCGACGATGGCGATGCCTTTCAGCTTCGCCGCCGTGCCATAAGCCTCGCGCGCATGGGCGAAGGGAATGCCGAACTTGGTCTCCGACGTGCCGGTGGTGATCTTGGCGTGCGTCTTGGCATCGACATCGGGATTGATGCGCAACGTCACCGGCGCCTGTTTGCCCATCGCCAACGCGACCGCGTTCAACGCGTCCAGTTCCGGCTCGCTTTCGACATTGAACTGGAAGATGCCCTCGGCCAGTGCCAGCTGCATTTCTTCTTTGGTCTTGCCCACGCCGGAAAAGACGATCTTGTCGGCCGCGATGCCGGCGGCGCGCGCCTTCTTCAGCTCGCCGCCCGAGACCACGTCGGCGCCCGCGCCCATCCTGCCGAGCGTCTTCAGCACGCCGAGATTGCCGTTGGCCTTGACGGAAAAGGCGATCAGCGAATCCGCGGGCAGGGCTTGGCTAAAAATCCGGTAGTGCCGTTCCAGGGTGGCGCTGGAATAGCAATAGAAGGGCGTGCCGACCTCTTCCGCCAGGCGGTCGAGCGGAACATCCTCGGCGCTGTAGATGCCGTCCTTGTAGGAAAAGAAATTCATTGAAGATCAGCGGCCGATGGGGTTGGGCGGGCGTGACGGATCGGGCTGGTTGCGCGTCGTGGTGGTGCCGTCCGGCTTCGTCAGGTCGTTCTTGACGCCGCAAGACACCGCAACCAGCGAAACCATCGCAATCAGGATCAGCTTTCTCATTTCAGCTTCTCCTTCCAGAAGTGAATCTGCTCTTTCACGCGGTCGGGCGCGGTGCCGCCCAGGCTCATGCGCGAATGGACGGAGGCCTCCAAGGACAGGACGTCCAGCACCTTGTCGGTGATGGCGGGCTCGATCGCCTGCATCTCGGCAAGCGGCAGCTTGTCGAGCGTCACGCCCTTTTCCTCGGCGCGCTTGACGATGCTGCCGGCAATATGGTGCGCCTCGCGGAACGGCTTCTTCAGCACCCGCACCACCCAGTCCGCCAGGTCGGTGGCGGTGGGAAAGCCGGGCTCGGCGGCGGCGCGCATGCGCGCGGTGTCGGCGGTCAGGTCCGCGACCATCGCCGCCATCGCGGCAAGAGAAATCTCGAGCGTGTCGGCGGCGTCGAATACCCGCTCCTTGTCTTCCTGCAGGTCGGTGCCATAGGTCAGCACCAGGCCCTTCACCACTGTCGCCAGGGCGATGAAATCGCCCAAGACGCGCCCGGTCTTGCCCCGGATCAGCTCGGCGGCGTCGGGATTGCGCTTCTGCGGCATGATGGAAGAGCCGGTGGTGAAGGCGTCCGACAATTTCACGAAGCCGAAAGCGGGCGTCGACCATTGCACCAGTTCGCCCGCCAGCCGCGACAGGTTCACCGCCGCGATGGCGCAGGCGGCCAGATATTCCAGCGCGAAATCGCGCGCGGAAATCGCGTCCATCGAATTGCGCATCGGCCGGGCGAAGCCCAAGGTCTTGGCGGTGACGTCGCGGTCGATGGGAAAGGACGTGCCTGCCAGTGCCGCCGCACCCAATGGCGATTCATTGAGGCGCTTGCGCGCATCTTCAAAGCGGCCCCGGTCGCGGGCGAACATCTCGACATAGGCCATCAAATGATGACCGAAGGTCACGGGCTGGGCGGGCTGCATGTGGGTATAGCCCGGCATGATGCTGGCGACGTGGGTTTCGGCCTGCGTCAGCAAGGCGCGGCTCAATTCCAAAAGGCCTTTGTCGGCACGCTCGCAGGCGCCGCGCACCCAGAGGCGGAAATCCGTCACCACCTGGTCATTGCGCGAGCGTGCGGTGTGCAGGCGCCCCGCCGCCGGTCCCACGATCTCCGCCAGCCGCGCTTCGATGTTGAGATGAATGTCTTCCAGCTCGCGCTTGAAGACGAATGCGCCGTCCGTGATCTCCCGCTCGACCTGGTCGAGGCCTTTGAGGATCGCGGAAGCGTCTTCCTTGGCGACGATGCCTTCCTGCGCCAGCATGCGGACATGGGCGCGGGATCCGGCCAGATCCTCACCCGCCAGCCGCTTGTCGAAATCTATGGAGGGGGTAATCTCCCTCATGATCGCGGCGGGCCCGGTCTCAAACCGCCCGCCCCACATTTTGTTCGCTGTCATCGCCGTTTCACGTCCGAGGCCTCATGAAGTTCCGCAACACGACGAAAGCCGCCGCCGTTCTTCTGGCCCTGGGCGTTCTATATGGGATCGCGCCTTCCCACGCAAAGCCCGCCATGCCCGCTCCACTGACGGCGGAGGCCAAGCCGTCCCCGGTGCCGAAAACCGCCTTTATCGATGCCAAGGGCGCCAAGCACACCGTCGCCGATTTCAAGGGCAAATATGTGCTGGTCAATCTCTGGGCGACCTGGTGCGCGCCCTGCGTGCGGGAATTGCCCTCGCTGGCGAAATTGCAGGCGGCGGTGCCCGGCCTGAAGGTGCTGGCGGTGGATGTCGAAAAGAAGAAGCCGGAAGAAGCCGCCGCCTTCCTCAAAGGCCATCAGGCCGATGCCTTGGGCGTCTATGTCGATCCCGATCTGGCGCTGCTGCATGCCTTCGGCGCCTATGGCCTGCCGGCCACCGTGCTGATCGATCCCAAGGGCAATCAGATCGCCAAGGCGCAGGGGCCGGCGGAGTGGAATTCGCCGGCGTTCGTGGCTTACTTTAAGAGCCTGGCAAACTAGGGGCGCGGTTCTTTTGTCCGCTGGCGGCGTCGCACGTGCTCACGGGCTATACGCCCGCTCCGCGCGCTGCTCCTGGCCAGCGAACAAAATTCCTCGCGCCGAGTAATTAGGTTTTATCGCGTCGGAACCGGGTGTTCGCCGCGATAGTCGTAGAACCCGCGGCCCGTCTTCTGACCCAGCCAGCCGGCCTCGACATATTTCACCAGAAGCGGGCAGGGGCGGTATTTGGAATCCGCCAAGCCTTCATACAGCACTTGCATCACCGCCAGGCAGGTATCCAGGCCGATGAAATCGGCCAGCTGCAACGGGCCCATGGGATGGTTGGCGCCCAGCCGCATCGCGGTGTCGATCGCATCCACATTGCCCACGCCTTCGTACAGCGTATAGACCGCCTCGTTGATCATCGGCAGCAGAATGCGGTTGACGATGAAGGCGGGGAAATCTTCGGCATAGGCGGCGGTCTTGCCGACATGCTTGACGATATCAAGCGCCGCCTGAAAGGTCGCGTCGTCGGTGGCGATGCCGCGGATCACTTCCACCAGCTGCATCACCGGCACCGGGTTCATGAAATGAATGCCGATGAAGCGTTCCGGCCGATCGGTCGAGGCCGCCAGCCGCGTCACCGAGATGGACGAGGTGTTGGTCGCGAGCATCGCGGTGGGCGACAGGCGCGGGCAAAGATCCTGAAACAGCTTCTTCTTGACGGCTTCGTCCTCGGTCGCCGCTTCGATCACCATCTCGCGATCCTTCAGATCGTCCATCGACTGGGTGACGCGGATGCGCGACATCGCCGGCTTGACCAACTCCTCCTTGATGACGCCCTTGGCGACCTGGCGCTGCATGTTCTTTTCGATGCGCTCCAGCGCCTTGCTCAACGCGTCCTTGTTGAGGTCGTCCAAGACCACGTCGTAACCGGCCAATGCCAGGACATGGGCAATGCCGGTGCCCATCTGGCCAGCACCAATAACGCCGATGCGTTGCATACTCATGATATCGCCTTTTGTTTAACGGCCGCGTTTGGCCAGTTCTTGGTCCATCTCGGGCAGTGCCTGGAACAGGTCCGCCACCAGGCCGTAATCCGCCACCTGGAAGATCGGCGCTTCCTCGTCCTTGTTGATCGCGGCGATGATCTTGGAATCCTTCATGCCCGCCAGATGCTGGATGGCGCCGGAAATGCCGACGGCAAGATAGAGATCGGGCGCCACGACCTTGCCGGTCTGGCCGACCTGGTAATCGTTGGGGACATAGCCGGCATCGACGGCGGCGCGGCTGGCGCCCACCGCGGCATGCAGCCGGTCGGCGACCTTCTCCACCAGCTTGAAATTCTCCGCCGAGCCCAGGCCTCGCCCGCCCGACACCACGATCTTGGCCGAGGTGAGTTCCGGCCGCTCCGATCTGGACAAGGCTTCGCCGGCGAAGGACGTGGTGCCCGGATCGGCGGCGGCGGCGATCTTCTCCACCTGGGCATTGCCGTCTTCGCCCGGCGCCTTGAAAGCGGTGGCGCGCACGGTGATGACTTTCTTGCCCGCCGGCGCCTGCACGGTCTGGATCGCGTTGCCGGCATAGATGGGCCGCTCGAAAGTGTCGGGGCTCACAACTTTGAGAATTTCGGAAATCTGCGGCGTGTCCAGCTTCGCCGCCACCCGGGGCAGGATATTCTTGCCGCTGGTCGTGGCGGGCGCGAGGATCGCGTCATATTTTTCGGCGATGGAGAGGATCAAGGTCTCCATCGTCTCCGCCACCATATGGGCGTAGAGCGCATCGTCCGCGACCAGGATCTTTTCCACGCCCGCGATCTTGGCCGCGGCCTCGGCCACGGCGCCGCAATCTTGCCCCGCCACCAGCACATGCACCGGCGCGGAAATCGCCGCCGCCGCCGTCACGGTCTTGGCGGTGGCGTCGCTCAAAGTCTTGTTGTCGTGTTCGGCCAGAACCAGGGACGCCATCAGATCGCTCCCGCTTCGGCGAGCTTGTCGAGCAGTTCGGCGACGCTCTTCACTTTGACGCCGCCGCCGCGCTTGGGCGGCTCCGCCACTTTCAACACCTTCAGGCGCGGGGTGGTATCGACGCCGTAATCGGCGGGCGTTTTTTCCTCGATGGGCTTCTTCTTCGCCTTCATGATGTTGGGAAGCGAGGCGTAGCGCGGCTCGTTCAGGCGCAAGTCCGTGGTCATCACGGCGGGAAGCTTCACGTCCACCGTCTGCAGTCCGCCGTCGATTTCGCGCTCGATACTGGCGGAGGCCTCGCCCAGTTCCAGCTTGTGCGCGAAAGTTCCCTGGCCCCAGCCCAGCAGCGCCGCCAGCATCTGGCCGGTCTGGTTGCTGTCGTCATCGATCGCCTGCTTGCCGGCGATCACCAGCATGGGTTTTTCGGCGTCCACGATGGCCTTGAGAATCTTGGCGACCGCCAGCGGTTCCACTTCGCCTTCGGCCTTCACCAGAAGGCCGCGGTCGGCCCCCATGGCGAGCGCGGTGCGGATGGTCTCGGAAGCCTGCTGCGGCCCGATCGAGACCACGACGATCTCGCTCGCCTTGCCTTTTTCCTTCAGGCGCACGGCTTCCTCGACGGCGATTTCGTCGAAGGGATTCATCGACATCTTCACATTGGCGAGGTCGACGCCGCTCTGATCCGCCTTCACGCGAACCTTGACGTTGTAGTCGATCACCCGTTTGACGGGCACCAGCACTTTCATGACGCTATCGGATCCCCATGCGGGCGGCGTTGAAACTTGCGGCGGACGTTTGCCGTCCGGCTCTTGTGCGGCGCAAAAACTAGGCGGGGGGCTCGCCCAATGTCAATGAACCCGGCACGTTGGGACCGTACCGGGTTCAGAGAGTTCCTGATTTTTGCTGCATTGCAGCAGAAATCGCTGCGGCATCGCGCCACAGATCGTTATTTCAGCGTATCCAGATAGGCGACAACGTCGGCGATCTGGCTCTTCTGGGCAATGCCGCCGAAAGCCATCTTGTTGCCGGGAACCATCTTGGCGGGACCGGAGACCCACTTGGCCAGATTTTCGTCCGTCCAGGTGATGTTCGCGGCCTTCATTTTCCCGGAATAGTTGAAGCCGTCCACGGAAGCGGATTTGCGGCCCGCAATGCCGAACAGGTTGGGGCCCACGCCGTTGCCGCCGTCCTTCTCGACATTGTGGCAAATGGCGCAACGCGCGAACACGGCCTTGCCCTTGACCGGGTCGCCGGCGGCGAACGCCTGGCTCGACAGCAAACCAACCGCGAGCAGCGACGCGGCGGCGATCTTCCCATACGACATGAACATAAACCTCTTAAGTCCGGCCCCTGTTGCGATCAGATTTACATGCGCGCACAAGGCTTTTCAACACGACAAAGATGTCCAAAACGCCGCATTTCCGCCCTCTTTTTGCTCTTTCCGCATGTCCGCCATTCTGGCGTTTCGTCACATGCGCACGTATGAAGAGCGAGGGTGAGCCGAGCAAAACGCAGTTACTGCGTAAAATGAGGACCGATGCTTCCCCGCCTCCTGGCTCTCCAATCCGCGGTTCCGCCCCATGTCATCGCGCAGGCCGATGCCGCGCGTTATGCGGGGAACCTGTTCGCGCAAGTCCGCGACATCGCCCGGCTTCTGCCGGTATTCGAGAATACCGGGATCCGGCAGCGCCATTCCTGCGTGCCGATCGAATGGTATCTCGCCGATCATGGCTGGCAGGACCGCACCCAGCTCTACATCGACAATGCCGTGGCCCTGCTGGAGACGGTGACCGAGCGCCTCTTGGCGGAAGCCGCGTTGGAACCGGAAGATCTCGACGCCATCGTCACGGTCTCCACCACCGGCATCGCCACGCCCAGCCTGGACGCGTTGTTGATGGAGCGCATGGGATTGCGCCGCGACATAAAGCGCCTGCCGGTCTTCGGCCTGGGATGCGCGGGCGGCGTGACGGGGCTGGCGCGGGCAGCGGAATTGGCTGAGGTCCGGCCCGGCTGCAAGGTCCTGTTCCTGGTGGTGGAGCTTTGCGCGCTCACCTTCCGCAAGAACGATCTGTCCAAAAGCAATATCATCGCCACCGCCCTGTTCGGCGACGGCGCGGCGGGCGCGATCCTGTCCACCGAGGGCGAGGGCCCGGCGATCGGGCCGGCGGGCGAACATACCTGGCCCGGGTCGCTGGACGTGATGGGATGGGACATGGCCGAGGACGGGCTCAAGGCCCGTTTCGCCGCCAGCATTCCCGATCTGGTGGCGCGCGACTTCCGGCCTTTGCTGAACGAGTTCCTGGCCCGCGACGCGCTGGAAACGGCGCTGGAATTGCCGCATGGCGGGCTGGAAGACAGCCGGGCGATCTTGCGCGACTATGGCAACATGTCGGCGGCGACGGTCCTGTTCGTGGCGGAGCGGATGAAGGTGCGCGAGCGCCGCAAGCGTACCCTCATGACCGCGCTGGGACCGGGCTTTTCCGCCGCCTTCCTGATACTCGACGGATCGGGCGCCGTATGATTCTGACCGCCTATCTCATCATCGCCCTTGTGGTGCTGCAGCGGGCCGGCGAACTGGTTCTGGCCAACCGCAACACCCAGAAACTCAAGGCCCGGGGCGGCATCGAAGCGGGCGAAGGCCATTACCGCTTCATGGTGCTGCTGCACATGGCCTGGCTGATGGCGGTGTTGTGGCTGATCCCCGCGCCCGTCGTCATTCATTGGGGCTGGCTCGCCCTCTATCTGGTGCTGCAGGCATTGCGGGTCTGGGTGATCGCGAGCCTGGGTCCTTACTGGACCACGCGCATCATCACGGTGCCGGGCGAGGCGCTGGTCCGGCGCGGGCCTTACCGTTTCGTCCGCCATCCCAATTACATGATCGTGGCGGGCGAAATTCTGGTGCTGCCGCTGGTGTTCGGGGAAATCCTGGTCGCGGTGGTCTTTTCCATCGCCAATGCGGCGATGCTGGTCTGGCGCATTCGCGCGGAAGAGGCGGCGCTGGCCGGCAGGCCGGAGCCGGGCTGACAGCGGGAGGGACATGCGGAAGGCGGACGAAGCAGAAGCCAGGACGGTATGGCTGGGCTTCGCCGCCATGTGCCTGGGCATGTTCATGGCGGTCCTGGACATCCAGGTCGTCGCTTCGTCTCTCACCGCGATCCAGGGCGCGCTGCACATTCCCCTATCCCAGCTGGGCTGGATCCAGACCGCCTATCTGATGGCGGAAGTGGTGGCGATCCCGCTGACCGGCATTCTCACCCGCGCCTTGTCTTTGCGCCTGCTCTTCGCGCTGGCGACAGCGGGGTTCGTCGCCGCAAGCCTGGCTTGCGCGCTGTCGCCGGATTTCGGCTTTCTGATCGGCGCGCGGGTGGCGCAAGGTTTTTTCGGCGGCATGCTGATCCCTTCGGTGTTCACCGCGGTCTTCGTCCTGGTCCCCCAGCAGCAACAGGTTCTGGCCACCACCCTCGCTGGCATCGCGGCATTGCTGGCGCCCACCTTGGGACCGCTGTTGGGCGGCTGGCTGACCGAAACCCAATCCTGGCATTGGATCTTTCTCATCAACATTCTGCCCGGCGCGATGGTGGCGTTCGCGGTGCTGGCTTTCTTAGGCAGAGAGCCGCTCGATTTCGCCGCGCTCCGGCGGCTCGACATCGCCACCCTGGTCCTGTTCGCCGTGTTCCTGGCGGGGTTGCAATGGCTCTTGCACGAAGGGCCCATGCATCATTGGCGGGGGACGCCGATCTGGGGGCTGGCAGCGGCCGTGGGGCTCGCCTGCATCTGGGGGATCAAACGGGCGCTGTCGGTTTCTCATCCTTTCGTGGATTTGAAGCGCTTCGGCCATCGCCGCTTCGCGGCGGGATGCGGCCTCAGCTTCGTGCTGGGGCTTGGGCTTTATGGCTCGGTCTATCTTCTTTCGCTGTTTCTGGGCGTGGTGCGCGGCCATGCGCCGCTCGCCATCGGCATGATCCTGGTGGTGTCGGGCGGGGCGCAGCTTCTGACCGCTCCGGTGGCCGCCTGGGCGGAGACGCGCGCGAATGCGCGGCTGTTGACGGCCTTCGGCTTCGCCGTGTTCGGCGCGGGTTTGATCGCCAACGGCTTCACCACCATTCGAAGCGATTTCGACGCGCTGTTCTGGCCGCAGATTCTGCGCGGCCTGGCCATGATGTTCTGCCTCTTGCCGGCCACGCGCCTGGCGCTGGACGGCTGGCCGCAAGCCGATGTGGCGGAGGCGAGCGGCTTGTTCAATCTGATGCGCAATCTGGGGGGCGCCATCGGCATCGCCGGGATCGACACGCTTCTGACCGAGCGCACGCCGGGCCATGTCGCGGCCCTGGTGGCGCGCCTTGAGGCGGGCGATCCCGCCGCGGCCGCGCTCGCCGGTCTGCCCACCCGCCTGTTCCACCACCAGCCGATGGGGCCGGTCGATCCGGCGACGCAGTCGTTGCTGGAACCGATGGTGCGGCGCGCCGCCTTCACCCAATCCTGCAACGAGGCCTGGTGGGTCCTGGGCGGGCTTTTTCTGCTGGCTCTGCTGCTCTTGCCCGCGATGGCCAGAAAAGATCAGGCGTTGACCAGCTCGACCTGAACAACATCGGTGCGCGCCACGTTGAACGAGGCGGCGCAGATGCCCAGATAGAATTGCCAGTTGCGCAGGAACTGATTGTCATGGCCCAATGCCATGATCTCGTTGCTTTTCTCCTGCATCCGCACCGACCATTCGCGCAGGGTGCGCGCATAATCCTTGCCGAAGGAAAAAGCCTCGACGAATTTGAGACCCGCCCGCTCGGCCTCGCCGCGAAAACGCCCCAGTGACGGCAGCATGCCGCCCGGAAAGACGTAATGGCGGATGAAATCGCTGCGGGTGCGATAGCCGGCGAACAATTCGTCCTGAATGGTGATGGTCTGGATCACCGCCCGGCCGCCCTGTTTCAGGCGCTCCGCCACGGTGGCGAAATATTGCGGCCAATATTGCTCGCCCACCGCTTCGAACATCTCGATCGAAACGATCTGGTCGAAGGTGCCTTTGGACTTGCGGTAATCCTGGAGCCGGATGTCGGCGCGCCCGCCCAGCCGCTCGGTGGCGAATTTGTGCTGGGCCGGCGAGATGGTAAGGCCGGTGACATGGTGATCGGCATTGGCGGCCCGCTCGGCGAAGCCGCCCCAGCCGCAGCCGATCTCCAGAACATTGGCATTCGGCTTCCCGAATTTGCTTAAGATGCGGTCGTACTTGTTCTGCTGCGCGTCGTAGAGCGCGTCGGCGTCCTGAAACAGCGCCGAGGAGTAGGTCATGCTCCGGTCCAGCCACAGCGAATAGAAGTCGTTGCCGACATCGTAATGGGCCTTGATGTTGCGGGCCGACCCGGCGATGGAATTGCGCCGGACCAGCGCATTGTGCAGCACAAAGCCGATGCGGTTGAGGAGATTGCCGTCCGAGAAATTCTCCAGATGGTGCAGGTTGAGCAGGAACAGGCTGATCAGCCGCTCGACATCGTCGGTTTCCCAGCTGCCCGCGATATACTCCTCGCCCAGCCCGATATCGCCGCGCGCCAGCACCCGGCGGATCACGTCCCAGTCGCGAATCTGGAACCGCGCCTCCGGCCCGGGCCGCTTGCCGCCCGCGATGGTCACCTCGCCATTGGGCGCCACGAATTCGAGCCGGCCGGTCTCCAACCGCGAAAGCGCGTCCCGCCAGCTCTTTTCGATGATGGAATTCGGAACCAGATGC
The DNA here is from genome assembly GCA_017307315.1 of Alphaproteobacteria bacterium. Taxonomy (GTDB): domain Bacteria; phylum Pseudomonadota; class Alphaproteobacteria; order Micropepsales; family Micropepsaceae; genus Rhizomicrobium. Next base: position 530 of record JAFKFF010000106.1, on the reverse strand, counting down.
ATCCTTTTCCCCCCGAAACGGGGTTCAGTATAAAAGCCGTTTCCGCGGCCTGACAAATGTTAAACCGCCTTTGGCGTGCAATTTCGCTGCGGCGCATTCAAAAACGGGCGATGTATCGCTTTTGCGGTTGCAAAGGAACCTTCCCCTCCGCCGGGGAGTTTTCTGCACAGATTGCTGTTCCGATCGCGGAAGGATTTTCATCATGCTTGGAACCATATTGATCGTCGTTCTGCTTCTTCTTCTTCTGGGTGCCTGGCCGAGCTGGCCCCACAGTTCGACCTGGGGTTACTACCCGTCCGGCACCATCGGACTTGTGTTGGTGATCGTGCTGGTGCTCGCGCTGATGGGACGCATCTGACGCGCGGGGCACGGCCGACGTTATGGCGTCATGGCGAAAAAGAAGCTGCTTGCAGAGATCAAATTGTGTCCGCCGCGCTTTTACCGGCTGCCGGGCGACGTCTTGCGCGACCGCCGGTTCGGCGACGGCGAGCGGCTGGAGATTCTGAAAGCCTGGGCGCCGCAGGCCGACG
>JAFKFF010000183.1 GCA_017307315.1 Alphaproteobacteria bacterium | reverse complement strand
GGCCAGGATCAGCCTGGCATCGTCATGCGCGACCGCCAGCAGATCGGCGTGGGCGCTGGGGTCGGCCAGGCGGAATTCTTCCAGCCCGCTCTGCCGGCGCCCCAGCATTTCGCCGGGGCCGCGCAATTTCAGGTCCTGTTCGGCAATGACGAAGCCGTCATCCGTCTCGCGCATGGTGGAAAGCCGCGCCTTGGCGGTCTGTCCCAGGCTGCCGTGATAGACCAGAAGGCAGGACGATTTGCCGCTGCCGCGTCCGACCCGGCCGCGCAGCTGATGCAGCTGCGCCAAGCCGAACCGTTCGGCATGCTCGACCACCATGATGGTGGCTTCCGGCACGTCCACCCCCACTTCGATCACGGTGGTGGCAACCAATAGCCTGGTCTCGCCCGCCTTGAAAGCCGCCATGGCGGCATCGCGCTCGGCGGCCTTCATCTGGCCATGGACCAGCCCCAGCGGCAGCCCCAGCGCCTGGCGCAACATTGCGGCCCGCTCCTGCGCGGCGGCGAGGTCGATCTTTTCGGATTCCTCCACCAGGGGGCAAACCCAGTAAGCGCGTTCGCCTCGCGCCAGCGCGTGGCGGAGATGGGCGATGAGATCGTCCAACCGTGCGGCGCTCATCACCCGGGTTTCGACCGGCTTGCGGCCCGGCGGGCGGCCGGTGATGCGCGAGACATCCATGTCGCCATAGGCCGTGAGCGCCAGGGTGCGGGGAATGGGCGTGGCCGTCATCACCAGCACGTCGGCGGGCCGGCCCTTGCTTTGCAGCTGCATGCGCTGATGCACGCCAAAGCGATGCTGCTCGTCCACCACCGCCAGCCCCAGATCGCGGAAGGCGACGTTCTCGGAAAAAAGCGCGTGGGTGCCGATCAGGATGTCGATCTCGCCGGCCGCCAGCCGGGCCAAGGTTTCGGCGCGCTGAGGCCCCCGCTCGCGCCCGGTCCGCGCGGTCAGGCGCACGCCCGCCGCCTCGGCGTAAGGCGCGAGCGAGGCCAGATGCTGGCGTACCAGAAGCTCCGTCGGGGCCATCAGCGCGCCCTGGAAGCCCGCTTCCACCGCGCCCAGAAGCGCGAGGAGGGCGACAATGGTCTTGCCGGAGCCGACATCGCCCTGCAGCAGCCGCAGCATGCGTTTGTCGCTGGCCATGTCGGTTTCGATTTCGGCCAAGGCCGAGAGTTGGCCGTCGGTCAGGGCGAAAGGCAGGGCTGCGATGGCGCGGGCCTTCAACCGCCCGTTGCCGTCAACGCGACGGCCGGTTTCCTTCCGCATATGGGCGCGGATGAGAAGCAGCGCCAGCTGATTGGCGAGAAGTTCGTCATAGGCGAGGCGTTGGCGGGCCAGATTTTCGGGAAGGAGGTCCGCCTCATGCGCGGGCTGATGCGCCGCCATCAGCGCGGGGCGAAACGCGTCAAAACCGTGTTGACGAAGAAAGGCGGCATCCTGCCATTCGGCCAGGTCGGGCACCCGGTCGAGCGCGCCGCGCACCGCCTTGGCCATGGTCTTGGCGGCAAGGCCCTCGGTCAGGCCATAAACGGCCTCATGCTGGGGCAAGGATGCGGCATCCTCGGGCGCCACCGCATAATCGGGATGCGCCATCTGAAGCCGGTCCTTGAAGCGTTCGATCTTGCCCGACACCAGCCGGCGGGTGCCCGGCGGCAGGAGGCCGGTCAGGTATTTCGCGTCGGCGCGGAAGAACACCAGGTCCATCACCGCGGTGTCGTCGCTGACCCGCACCTTGTAGGGCTGGCTTTTCACCCGCGGCGGCATGTGATCGAGCACATGGACATCGACGGTGGCGATGCGTCCGGGCTCAGCCTCGATCAATTTGGGACGATAGGAGCGGTCCACGACGCCCGCCGGCAGGTCCAGGATCAGGT
>JAFKFF010000105.1 GCA_017307315.1 Alphaproteobacteria bacterium | reverse complement strand
ATTGCTGTGGTTCCTGCGCGGCGAAACCAATGTGCGCTGGCTGCAGGAGCGCGGCGTCACCATCTGGGACGAATGGGCCGATGCCAATGGCGAATTGGGGCCCGTCTATGGCTATCAGTGGCGGTCCTGGCCGACGCGGGCCGACGGCACCATCGATCAGATCTCCAACCTCATCCGCGACATCAAGGCCAATCCGGACTCCCGCCGCCTGATCGTCACGGCCTGGAATCCGGCCGACGTGCCCAAGATGGCGCTGCCGCCCTGCCATTGCCTGTTCCAGTTCTATGTCGCGGACGGCCGGCTTTCCTGCCAGCTTTACCAGCGCTCGGCGGACATCTTCCTGGGCGTGCCGTTCAACATCGCGTCTTATGCGCTGCTCACCTTGATGGTAGCGCAGGTGACGGGTCTGAAGCCCGGCGACTTCATCCATAGTTTCGGCGACGCACATCTTTACCTGAACCATAGGGAGCAGGCGCGCGAGCAATTGACGCGAACGCCGTATCCATTGCCGGTCATGCGGCTCAATCCGGACGTGAAGGATATCTTCGAATTCCAGTTTGAGGATTTCACGCTGGAGAATTACCAGGCGCATCCCTCGATCAAGGCGCCGATCGCGGTTTAGGCGTCCAGCAATTCGAGGATGGCGGCGGCATAGAGATCCTGCCCGGCATTGCCCACCGCTTTGTAGACCGTGCGGCCTCTGGGCCGCGCCGCCAGGGGATGCGCCACGATCTCGCCCAGGGCGCTGAGGTGCGCCATCACCTGGTCGGATGTGCCGAATGCGGCGAGCAGGTCGCCTCAACCCGGCCTTCCGCGTCGGCGCGCAAGGCTTCGCGCATTGCGGGCAGGATCGCGGCGACAGCGACATGCGTCGCGATATCCTGCCCGGTTACGCTGCGCACGCTACCAGCCGAGCGCCATGCCATCCTTGCGGTGATCGGTGCCCGCCCGGTAATAGCCGTTGATCGGCTGCTGGGAGTTTTTCGCCCCGTCCGGCTTTGGTTCCTTCGGATCGGGCGTGAACAGGATCGCCTCATAGCCGCCCATCGCATCGCCATCGGCCGACACCACATTGTGCCCCATCGCCAGTAATTGCCGGCCCACGAGCTTGTAGGCTTCGGATTCCAGAGACACTTTGCCGGTCACCTGATTGTGGTGGAAGCGCGCCATGTCGCTGGCGGCCTGCAGGTTGGCGCCCAGATCGACCATGTCCACCATCACTTGCGCATGGCCCTGGGACTGCATGTCGCCGCCCATCAGCTGCAGCGCCATTAATTGACCGTCCGTGCGCCCGCCTTGCAGCACAAAGGCGGCGGCCAGCGTATTGTAAGGCCGCTTGTGCGGCGCGATCACGTTCGGGCTGTTGGGATCGAGCGTGAAGAGCGCGCCGCGATTGTGCAGGATGAAGCCATAGCCCGGCACCGTGATGCCGGAGCCGAAATTGGCATAGTTGGAATTGACCCAGGACACCATATTGCCCCAGCGGTCGGCGGTGGAGAGCACGATGGTGTCGCCGCCGGTGGGGACGCTCACGCCCGGCGTCGGCATGGCCTTGTCGGGGCTGATCTTGGCGCACAATTCCTGCGCATGGGCGGTGGAGATGAGCGATTGCACCTGCGCGCGCAGGCCGGGATTGGCATTGGGGTCGCCGTTGAAGCGATTGAGATCGGCATAGGCCAAGGTCTTGGCCTCGATCAAGAGATGCCAGTAACGCGGGTCTGTCGGTCCCAGCGACGCCAGGGTCTGGCCCGGATAGACCTTGCCGGTGCAGGTTGCCAGGATGTTGAGCATCTCGTTGGCGGCGAAGCCTTGGCTGGGCGGCGGCAACTCCGCCAGGGTGTAACCGTGATATTCGCTCATCACGGGCTCGACCCATTCGCCCTTGTAGTTGGCGAGGTCTTCCATGGTCATGGTGCCGCCCAGCGAACGCACTTTCTTGACCAGGGCTTCGGCGACCGGACCTTTGTAGAAGCCGTCGCGGCCTTTCTCTTCCAGGATGCGAAAGGTCTTGGCCAGATCGGGATTCTTGTAGATCTGTCCGGCCTTGGGCTGCTTGCCGTCGATGTACCAGGTGGCGACGGAATCGGGATCGAGCTCGGTGCAGCAATTCTCCACCTGGCCGCGATTGGCGTTCACCGCCCTGGGCAAATGCCAGTCGAAGGCGATGCGCTCGGAAATGGGAAAGCCCTTTTCCGCATATTGCGCCGCGGGCTCCAGCACGTCCTTGAAGGTCATGGTGCCGTATTTGTCGAGCACCTCGCCCCATCCCCAGGCCGCGCCCGGCACCGTCACCGACAGGACGCCACGCGCCATGCCCGAGCCGGGCCCGATATTGCGGGGGTTGAATTTGTAGCCATGCGCATTCATGAACGCCAAGGTCTGGCCAGATGCCGCCATGCCGCTGGCGTTGAGCACATGCAGCTTGTGATCCTTGGCGGAATAGATGATGGCGAACATGTCGCCGGCTAGGCCCACATTCATGGGCTCGACCAGATTGAGCGTGGCGGCCATGGCGACGGCGGCATCCACCGCATTGCCGCCTTTCTTGAGGATGTCCAGGCCGACCTGGGCGGCCAGCGGCTGGCTGGTGGTGACCATGCCGTTGCGGGCCATCATTTCCGAACGGCCCTGGGCCAGCCAGCCCTCGGCGCGGTCGCCCCGCACCGCCTTGCAGAAAGCCGGGCTGGAGGCGGGATCCTTGGGGTTGCAGGTCGAGGAGGCCAGATCGGCGGCCGAACCGGAGGTGGCGATCGAGAAGGCGGAAACCGCCGCCAAAACCGCCAGGCCGCGTGAAAGCCTGGTGCGGGTCATTCTGTTCATGCACGTCTCCTCGGTTCCCAGTCTGGTAGCTGGTGTCTGCTGATAGGAGACGGCTGACCGATGCCACTGCCCCATCCCCGAAGCGCATTTTGCGGGGGATATCAACGGCCGTCCAGAAGCCGGCGTGCCACACTCCAGGGTCTTCCATCGATCGCCGCCAGACCCAGCCCGATCAGTGCCATGCCCATCACCGCCCGGAGGGTTACGACCTCGTCAAGGAAGAGTGCGCCCAGCGCTAGCGCGCTGCCGGGCAGAAGGAACGTCACCAACACCAGATTGGTGGCACCGGCGACCGCCAGGATGCGGAAGAAAAGAAGATAGGCGAGGGCGGTCGAAAGCAGGGCGATCGCCAGCAGGGCGGCCCAGGCGCCGGCGGAGGGCATCGGCAACCCCCATGGCCGGTCCACCAGCACCGACAAGGGCAAGAGAATGATGGTGGCAGCGGTAACCTGTCCGGTGGCAATCTTGAGCGGCGCGATGCCCTTGAAGCGGCGGCCATAGGTGGCGCCCAGGCCGTAGACCAGAGCCGCCAGCAGGCAGGCCGCATCGCCCAGAAGATTTTCCCGCCCCAGGCCGGAAAAGGCCTCGGGCCCGATCAAGACCGCCACGCCCAGAAAGGCCGCCAGAACGCCCAGACCTTTGGCGGGGGTTATCTTTTCGTCCGGGGTGAAGACATGCGCGACCAAGATGGTGAAGATCGGCGTGGTGGCGTTGAGGATGGCGGCCGAACCGCTGGCGATGTGAATTTCGCCGAACGCGATCAGGCTGAACGGGATCACATTGTTGAGCAGTCCCAAGACCAGGAAGGATTTTCCTTGCTGCGCGGTCAGGCGCAGCGGATCGCGCCGCGCCAATAGAAGGATGTGAAGCGCCAGGGCCGCGATGCTCACCCGGCCCAGCACCACCGTGAAGGGCGGCAATTCCTCGACCAGCACCTTGTAAAAAAAGAAGGAACCGCCCCACAGCGCCGACAGCGCCAGCATCAGGGCCCATTCTCGCGCGCCCATCCGGGGTGCGGTGGTTTGCGGCGGCATCGGCGAAATCCCAGCAACGACCGGCACGATATCAGTGGTGCGGCGCGCGCGGCCATCCCATCCTTGCCGCGAAATCGGAAAGGCGGGGTTGCGCGGGACGCGGGAAGACCTCCAAAACGCGAAACGGCAGCGCCGCAAATCGACACGGTGCGATCCTTCGGTTACCGTCGAAGCATGAAAGACGGTCCCGACATCGCCCGGGTCGCCAGCCTGATGGGCGATCCCGCCCGCGCCAATATGGTGATGGCGCTGATGGGTGGACGGGCGCTTGCCGCCGCCGATTTGGCGCGGGAAGCGGGCATTGCGCCCTCGACGGCGAGCGGGCATCTGGACAAGCTGGTGTCCGCCGGATTGCTCAAGGTGCGCAGCCAGGGCCGCAACCGCTATTTCGACATCGCCGAACCCGATGTCGCCGAGGCGGTGGAAGCCTTGACCGCGGTGGCGGCGCGGGCGGGCCATCTGCGCAGCCGCCCCGGGCCCAGAGACGAGGCCATGCGGCACGCCCGCTCTTGTTATGATCATCTGGCGGGCCGCGTGGCGGTGGATTTGTTCGCGCGTTGGCTGGAAGCGGGTGTCCTGTGCCGGCGCGGCGGCGATGTCCATGTCACCCGCAAGGGCCGCGATTTCCTGGTCCGCGGCGGCGTCGCGCTGGCTCAGCTTGAGACCGGCAAGCGCCCGCTCTGCCGCTCGTGCATGGATTGGAGCGAGCGGCGGCACCATCTGGCGGGCATGCTGGGCGCCGAAGTGCTGGCGCTGGCGGTGACGCGGGGCTGGGCGGTGCGAAGCTCCCAGGCCCGCGCCGTATCTTTCAGCAGGCGCGGCGAGACCGAGTTCGTGCGCTGGTATTCCCGGATCGTTCAGCCGGCGCCATAGCGGCGATAGATGAAGCCGTCCGCGCCGGCGTCGGCTTCGGTGACGGCGACATCGACCAACCGCGCGTGATCGTCCGACAAGCCGCAGGCCGGATCGGTTCTGGCGGCATCTCCGGTGATGGCGAAAGCCTGGCAGCGGCAGCCGCCCCAATCGATTTCCTTGCGGTCGCAACTGCGGCAGGGCTCGGGCATCCACGCCGTGCCGCGGAAGCGATTGAACGCTTCGGAGCCGCGCCAGATGTCGACCAGGCTGCGCTGGCGCACATTGTCGAAGGCCATGCCTTCGATGCTTTCGGCGGCATGACAAGGCAGGACCCTGCCGGACGGCGAAATGTTCAGGAATCGGCGGCCCCAGCCACCCATGCAGGATTTGGGGCGCCGGGCATAATAATCCGGCACCACATAATCGATCACCAGGATGCCTTCCAACCGCTTGCGCGCTTCCGCCACCGCGGCCGTCATTTCGTCAAGCTGCGCGCGACTGGGCATCAGGGCGGCGCGGTTCTTCAGCGCCCAGCCATAATATTGGACATTGGCGATCTCGGCCCGGTGCGCCCCCAGCGTCACCGCCATGTCCAGCATCTCCGGCAAGTGATGCAGGTTCTGGCGGTGCACCACGAAATTGGCGGTGAGCGGCAAGCCGGCTTCGCGTACCGTTTTCGCGGCCGCGAGTTTCTTGGCATGGGCGCCTTGATAGCCACCGATGCGCTCGCCGATGTCCGCACCCGAATCCTGGAAGCTGAGCTGGACGTGCTCCAAGCCCGCCTCGATCAGCGCTGTGAGCCGCCTCGCGTCCCATCCCACGCCGGAGGTGATGAGATTGGTGTAGAGCCCCGCCGCCGTAGCGCCCGCGACGAGCTGCTCCAGGTCGCGCCGCGCCGTCGGCTCTCCGCCGGAGAAATGCACCTGCAGGCAACCCAATTCCGCCGCTTCGGCGATGGCGCGCAGCCAGTCGGCCGTCGCCATCTCGTTCGCCGGACGCTCCAGCGCCAGCGGATTGGAACAATAGGGGCATTGCAGCGGGCAGCGATGCGTCACTTCCGCCAGAAGCGCCAACGGCGGTTCCACCGCGCTCATGCCTGCATCACGCCTTTGTCGACGAAATTCTGCACCAAAGCGAGGACGTCCTTTTCGATCACATCCCGCGGGGCGCCGGGAAAGGCGGCGCAGAGATCGTCGATCATCGTGCCCAGCGCCACCTTGCCATCGCAGCGCGAGACGATGGCATGCGCGGTCTGGTCCAATACGAAGCTGCGCTCGGGCGCCTGAATGGTCCATTGTCCCCGCGCCTTGTCGTGGCGCAGCCGCATGTGCGGACCGAGGCGTGGGACCGATTCCAGGCCGACTTGCACCCGTTCGTTCATGACCGGTCCTTCGGCACGAAAGCGCCGGGCGGAATCAGCGCGGGCGTGACATAGGCGTGATTGAGGGCGTCGAGCTGGCTCCACAGCACGTCGGTCTTGAAGCTCAGCGCCGCAAGGCATTGTTCCTGCTTCTCGCGGCTGTCGGCATGGTCCAGCACATAGCCAAGCCCGAAGGCGACATCTTCCGGCGCCTGCACCAGCCGGGCGCGGAAATAAGCCAGGGTCTTGTCGTTGGCGAAGGGGTAATGTTCCAGCAGGGCGGCGATCCGGGTCTTGTGCAGGGTGGGCGCGAACATCTCGGTGAGCGAGGAGGCCACCGCTTCCAGCAAGGTCTTTTCGCGCACGAAGCGGATATAGGCCTCGCAGGCGAAGCGGGTCGCCGGCAACACGCCCGCGCAACTGGCGACATAGGCCCGGTCGAGGCCCACGCCCTCCGCCAGCACCAGCCAGCGCTCGATGCCGCCTTCGCCCGGCCTGGTGCCGTCATGGTCGGTGATGCGGCTGATCCATTCGCGGCGCAGCGCGATATCGTCGGCACGTCCGACCAGGCTGGCATCCTTGAGGGGAATCGACTTCTGATAATAGAAACGGTTCAGCACCCAGGCCTGCATCTGGCCCTGATTGAGCGCGCCTTCGTGCAGCTTGATATGGAAAGGGTGCCGGTCGTGATAGCGCGCCTCGCCAATGGCGCGCAGGCGCCGTTCGAAATCCTCACGCGGCCAGGGCTGGTTCAAAGCGCGACCTCCAAGCCGTCCTCCGCGATCTCCCAGCCGGCTTGGCGCGCGCGCGCGCGTTCGGGAGAGCCGGCGATGAAAAGCGGATTGGTATTGTTGATGTGAATGAAAATCTTGCGCGCGATGTTCAGATCCGCGAGGGCGGCGATGCTGCCGCCGGCGCCGTCGCAGCTCATATGGCCCATGCGTCGCCCGGTCTTGGTGCCGACGCCGGCCGCGATCATCTCGTCGTCGCGCCACAAGGTGCCGTCGAAAAACACCAGCGACGCGTCTTGCAGCCGCGCCGCCAATTCGGCCGTCATGGCCGCGCAAGCGGGAATATAGAAGAACGATCTTCCATCCGCGCCGGCGATCTCCAAGCCGAGCGTGTCACCCTCGGCGGTTCCGAAATCCCTGGCATTGCCGTCTTCCAGCCACAGCGCCACTTTGCCGGGTACCGGAAAGGCGCGGACCGAGAGTCCCAGCGGCGCGCCGCTTCCGTCCATCAGCATCAAGGGTTCGTCCATCGGCAAGGGCCGGCGCGGGACAAAGGCGGGGTTGAGAACATTGAAGATGCTGTTCGCGGCCAGGACGCCGAGAACGCGGGAATGGGCGTAGAGCGCGAAAGCCTGGCTTTCGCGCAGATTGAGCAGACCGGTGACATGATCGACATCGGCATTGGTCAGCACCACCGCCGCGATCGGGCTGGCGCGCAGAGCCGCGTCCGGGGCCGGCTGCAATTGTCTGCGATCGTTGATCTGCTGGCGCAGGTCGGGCGAGGCATTGAACAGCACCCAGCGCCTGCCATCCGCGCTGACGGCGATGGAGGATTGGGTGCGGAGTGGCAAATCGGGGTCGCCCGCCCGGGCGCGCCGCGCGATGGCGTCGTTGCTGTTCCATTGCGGAAAGCCGCCGCCCGCCGCGGCGCCGAGAACGAGAATATGGAGCAAGAGAGGCCCGTAAAGGAAAAGAGCGGGACCGCCGGCGGCCCCGCTCCTGATCGCGTGAATCAGATATCGGCGCAGGCGTAGCAGTTGATTTCCATGCCGACGGCGATTTCGATCACGCGCGGGGTGTTCCAGGTCATTGGTTTCTCCTTGTTGACAGAAACGGAAAAACCTTAGGAGCGCGTTTGATGCGCGCAAAGCGCGTGACGGCGTCAATTCCTCCTTTGGGAAGAATTCCTCCGCGAATTTCCCACGCCGGGAAAATTTCCGGGAAGAATTCCCGGAGCCCGCGCGAGCCGATCGCTACCGCAGATCCGTAAGCCCGCGTCCGATGGCAATGCGAATCAAATCCGCCGTGTGGCTGACCCCGAGCTTCTCCTTGATGCGGCTCAAGGTGTTGGCGACGGTCTTGTAGGCGATGCCCAAGGCATCGGCGATCTGGTTGAGATTGTTGCCTTCCGCCAGCAGGCGCAGGATTTCCAGGTCGCGCTGGGTGAGGGGGCGCAAATAGGCATTCTCGCCGATCTCATGCACCGCCATTTCGTTCGCGATATCGCGCTCGATCACGGTGCCGCCTTTCAGCACCGTATCGATCGCGCCCAGCAATTCTTCCGGTGCCGCGTTCTTGCTGATGAAGCCGCGCGCGCCCGCTTCCATGGCACGGGTGGCGTAGATCGCCTCGGTGTGAAGGGAGAAGACCAGAATCTGCAGACGCGGATCGGCCTTGATGAGGCGGCGCAACAATTCCAGACCGCCCAGGCCCGGCAGATTGAGGTCCAGGATCAGAAGCTGGAAGCCGGTGCCGCGAACCTGGTCGAGCGCTTCCTCCCCGCTCGCCGCTTCCGAAAGCTCCAAATCGGGCAGATCGGCCAACAGGCGGCGGATGCCCGACCGCACGATGGCGTGATCGTCCACGAGCAGCACGCGGCTCATGCGATTTCCAGTTCACGCAGCTTGGGCAGGATGGCGCGGACGGTCACGCCATGGTCTGGCTCCTCGGCGATGGAAAGCTGTCCACCGAGATGGCGCAACCGTTCCCGCATGCCGGCAAGACCCTGTCGTCCCAAACTCAATTCCGCCGATGCGTCCTGCCGAAGCCCGCCGCCATCGTCGGCGACACAGACAGTGACATTGTCCGGCCCGTTGGCGACCCCGATCCGGATGGTTTGCGGATTCCCGTGGCGTACTGCATTGCTGATGCTTTCCTGCACCACGCGATAAATGGTGTCTTCGCCTCGGCGATCCAGGCCGGGCGTGGCGGCGATATCGCGCTCGAAGCGGATGGCGGGGTGGCGGCGCGTCCAGAAGGCGATGAGATCGGCGATGGCGGGCTCCAGCCCGAAATCGAGGCTGCTCACCGGGCGCAACTGGCGCAGAATCTCTTTCACATGGGTTTGTACATGCTGGGCGGCGTCGCGGATCGCCGCGCCCAAAGCGCGGGTTTCCGGTTGGCGGGACTTGGCCACCTTGTTGGCGTCGACTTGAATGGCGAACAGGTAGGGGCCCACTTCGTCATGCAGGTCGCGGGCGATTCCGGCGCGTTCTTCTTCCTGCACATTCTGAATCTGGCGCTGAAGCCGCTGATTGCTGTCCGAAAACGCTTCCAGCCGCGCCGCCATGTGATTGAAGCCATGCGCCAGTGCCGCGAATTCCGGCGGCCCCCTGGCATCGAGGCGCGCGTCGTAACCGCCGTCGGAGATTGCCAGCAATCCCGTCTGGAAGCGGCTGAAGAACCGCAGGGCATAGGCCACCGCCGCCGACACTGCCGCCATGGTCGCGCCGCAGAACAGCAGCATCGCGGCAAAGGTGTCGCGGGCATGATCCCAGACATCGGCGATCTCGCTGCTGGGATCGCTGACCAGTTCCACCACGCAGGGGTATTGCGGCAGGTTGATATTGAGCTGAGCGGTCATCACGGGCGGGGTCATCAGCCGCGCGAACCAGGCCGGGGCGGGATCGTTGAGGCGGCCGATCCGGGAATGCACGATCACTTTTCCCTTTTCGTTGATCAGCGCGGCCCGCACATGGCGCTGGCCTTCGAAGCTGGCCACCACCTGGCGAAGGGTGACGGTATGCTGCACGTCGCTTTTCAACGTGTCGCGCACGGAACTGACCGCGCCCCGGAAGGCGGTGCGGACTTCGATATCCACCACCGAGCGGGCCCGCAGCGACAGGAGCGTGCCGCCGCACAGCAGCGTCAGCAGCAGAAGAGTGGCGATGGAGCCCAGAACGCGGAACTGGAGCGACATGAAGGCCGGGGACAGGTTGCCCCCACCTTATAGCGCGGGACTTGGGTCGGCGGGAAAAGCCATTCCAGGAAAATTTCCCGGTTTGGCGCGCTTTCAGCCGGCCGGTTCAGGCTTTGGCGCGCTTGGGGCGGCGGACCGCGCGCACTTTTCCACTGCTTCCGCCACCACAGAAGAAGCGGTCGCGGCCGTCGAATTCCAGGCCCGAGACTGAAATCCCGGCCGGCATCTCCAGCTCTTCCAGCACCGCTCCCGTCCCCGGATCGACCCGGCGCAGGGCGCTCTCATCTCCTTCCCAGGTTGCATGCCACAGATCGCCGTCCACCCAGGTCACGCCGGTCACGAAGCGGTTGGATTCGATGGTGCGAAGGACAGTCCCCGTTCCCGGATCGATTTGATGGATCTTGCGCTCCCGGTATTGGCCGACCCAAAGCGTGCCCTCCGCCCAGGCGAGGCCGGAATCGCCTCCCCCGCCCGGGGATGGAATGGTGGAAAGCACGCGCCCGGTCTTGGGATCGATCTTCTGGATCCGGTTTCCGGCCAGCTGGAACAGATGCTCGCCATCGAAGGCGGTGCCCGCATGCGCTTCAGCCGGCAGCGAGCGGACGGTCTTGCCGCTTTCCGGATCGAGCGCCTTCAACGCGTCGCCGGTGGCGAACCAGACATGGGCTCCGTCATAGCTGACGCCATGCACGCCTTCGACGCCCGGGAAGGGGCCATATTCGTTCGTAATTTCGGCGGCGGATCGTTTCATGGGCACATCCTAGCCGCCGGGAAAGGGCGTGGGGAGTAACAAGGCCGTCGCGAATCCGGACAGGTGTGGGGTCATCCAGCGGCGCGCGCGGCCGCGTCCCACCGGCTGGATCCGGCCCGAGCGGGTGAGCGCGTCCAACGCCCGCTGCACGCTGCGCTGGCTCGCGCCCAGCGCCAGCGCAAGCGCCGAACTCGACCAGGATTTTCCGTCGGCAAGAAGCGCCAGGACCGCCGCGTTTTCGTCCTCGACTGGTTGCGCCAGGACGGCGACCCGACGGGCATGATGCGGGAGCAGGCGAAAGCCGTCTTTCGTGGCGTCGATGGCCGCAACCGTGCGCAGCAGCCGGCGCAGCCGCCCGATCTCGACCCGAAGCCGGGCGCGGTGACTTTCGTCGGCCTCCTTCGCGCGAAAGGCGCGCGCCACCAGTGTGGCGCGCGAGACATCGTTCGGCCAGGCTTCCGCAAATGCGCGGGCGAGGGCGAACAGGACCGGGCGGGTTGCCAGAGCGATAGTCCGGTCTTTTTCGCGGACGGCATAACGGCAGGCATCCACCACCAGCGCGCGGGAGGCGAACAGCGCTTCGACTTCATCCAGACGCAAGGGTCGCTCCTTGTGGCGCGCAATCAATCGCGCGGCCGGAGCGTTCAATGTGCGGGCGGCGGCTTCGGTTTCCGCGATCAGCGCTGGAATGCCCGCCCGGCGCGCCGCGCCGTCCGCCCGTTCCAGCGCGGCGCGGGCGCTTTTCATTTCGAGGCGCCGGATCGCAATCCCGGCGGCGGCAAGTTCGTGAATGGCGCGGGAGGAGGGTGGCAGGATCGCGGTCTCGATCTTCTCCAGGGCGCGGACGGCGGCATC
>JAFKFF010000182.1 GCA_017307315.1 Alphaproteobacteria bacterium | reverse complement strand
ACCAGCAACCCCTGGTAAAGCTTGTTCACCGCGGCGGCGGTGGAGACAACGACCAGGAACAGAAAAAGCCATCGCCGGGCAGCGATGTCAGACACGGCGCTTGGTTGTCGTGCTTATCGGCGCGGGAAGGGTGGGCGCGGTTTCCGCCATCAGCCAATCCACGCTGGCGGCGACAAGGCGCGTCAGGGTCCAGGCGACGACCGGCTGGGCCGGCATGAGAGCGGGGCGTCGCGGCGGCATGCTGGCGGGAAGAATTTCGCCCTGGAAAAGATGACTGTCGCGGTCCATGAAAATCATGCTCTCGGGATGTCCTGATGATCTAAAATTACCAAACATTACGGCGAAATCATGGATCGGGCGGGGTGAATTCGGGGCCCTGTCTGGGCCATGTCCGCCCAAACTTTTCCATCTTTGGACCGTTTATTCCCCCACCCCATCCGGAGTTGTTGATGATCGACCGACGTCTTCTGCTGGCCGGCCTCGCCGCGGCCGGCGCCCTTCCGGCGCTTCCGGGCTTCGGCGCTCCAGCGCCCAAGGCGCCCGCCGCCGGTTTGCGGCTGGGCAAATCTCATATTTTCTCTTTCGAAGGCCTTAAGACCCAGGCGCGAAAACTGGCGGCATCCCCCTATCAGGCGTCCGAGCCGCCCGCCAAGGCCATCATCGAGGGTGTGGATTTCGACAAGGTCCAGAAAATCCGCTTCCGCCCGGAAGACGCCCTGTGGCGTGGTGTCGCCGGGGCCGATCCGATCGCCTTTTTCCATCTGAACAAATACTCCGCCGATCCGGTGACCATCTACGCTCTCCAGAACGATGGATCGGGCCGCCAGGTTGCGCGCGAAGTCCTCTATACGCCCGACTATTTCGATTACGGCACCTCGGGCCTGGACCCGAAACCCCTGGCCAAGCTGGGTTTTGCGGGCTTCCGGATCATGGAAAGCCAGACTTCGCCGATCGACTGGCTGGCCTTTCAGGGCGCGAGCTATTTCCGTTCCTCCGGCCAGGACGGCCAATATGGCGCCTCGGCGCGCGGCATCGCGGTCAACACCGCGCTCCAGACCGCGGAGGAATTTCCCCGCTTCTCCCAATTCTGGCTGGCGCATAATGGCGCCACCGTCACGGTCTATGCGCTTCTGGAAGGCCCCAGCATCACCGGCGCCTACCGGTTCGATTGTGTCAAAAATGCGCCCACCCAAGGCGGAGCGGTGGTGATGAACGTCCATTGCGACCTCTTCTTCCGCGCCGACATTTCCCGCCTGGGGGCTGCGCCGCTCACCAGCATGTACTGGTATGGCGAAAACCAGCGCGACCGCGCCGCCGACTGGCGCCCGGAGATTCACGACAATGACGGGCTGGCGATCTGGACCGGCAAGGGCGAGCGCATCTGGCGGCCGCTGATCAATCCGCCGACCCTGCAGACCAATTCCTTCGTCGATACCAATCCCAAGGGTTTCGGCCTGATCCAGCGCGACCGGGATTTCGCGGACTATCAGGACGACGGCGCTTTCTACGACAAGCGCCCCGGCATCTGGGTCGAGCCGCGCGGCAATTGGGGCAAGGGCGCGGTGCAGCTGGTGGAGATTCCCACCGAAGACGAGATCCACGACAATATCGTCGCCTATTGGCGTCCCGATCAGCCGATCAAGAAGGGCGACAGTCTCAGCCTGGATTACCGGCTCTATTGGCAGAATGCCGAACCCAATTATCCCAAAAATATCGCCCGCGCGGTGGCGACGCGCATCGGCCGCGGCGGCTTGCCGGGCGCCAATCCCTGGCCCGTCAACAAACGCAAATTCGCCATCGACTGGCAGGGCGGAACCTTGAACGAATTGCAGCAGCGCTACGACCTGACGCCGGTGGTCAATGTCTCCAACGGCAAGGC
>JAFKFF010000181.1 GCA_017307315.1 Alphaproteobacteria bacterium | reverse complement strand
CCCTTCGACATCGCCCGCCAGTGGCAGCGGGAACAGACAATTTTCGGAACCGCCACCCCACCCTACGGATGGCACTATACGCCCTTTTTCCTGCTGGTCGCCGCCCCTCTGGCGCTTCTGCCCTATGCGGCGGCGCTGGCGCTCTGGCAACTTTCCACCCTGGCGCTCTATCTGGCGGCGCTGTCGGCCTTGATCCGCAGAAGCGCCGCGCCGTCATGGGGATGGCGATGGGTGCTGCCGGCGCTGGGCTTTGGCGCGGTTTTCGTCAACCTGACCCACGGCCATAACGGCTTTCTGACGGCCGCGCTTTTCGCCGGCGCGTTGGCGAATCTGGAAACCAAGCCTCTTCTGACGGGTTTGCTGTTCGGGCTCCTCGCCTACAAACCGCAATTCGGCGTGATGATCCCCTTGGCGCTGGCGGCGGGCGGATATTGGCGCAGTTTCGCCGCCGCCGCCGTCACGATCCTGCTTTTGGTCCTGACCGTCACGGCGCTGTTCGGCGTGGAGGTGTGGACGGCCTTTCTCGACGCTTCCCATTTCACCCGCACCGTGGTCCTGGAACAGGGCAGCACGGGCTTTGAGAAAATCCAGACCGTGTTTTCGCAGGTCCGCTTTCTGGGCGGCCCCGTGGCGCTGGCTTACGCGATGCAGGCCCTGTTCTTTTGCGGCGCCGCGTTCCTGCTGGTCCGGCTGTGGCGGAGCGCCGCGTCTTTCGAAGACCGGGGGGGGGCGCTTTGCCTTTGCACCTTGCTGGCCACGCCCTACAGCCTGGATTACGACCTGATGTTGCTGGCGCCTGCCTTGGTTCTGGCTGTCGCCGCGGGAAGCAGGCGGGGTTTTCGGCCTTTCGAATTGTCGCTTTTGACCCTTTTATGGTTTCTGCCGCTCGCGACCCGGGGCTTCGCCAGCGCCACGCATATCCTCTTGGCGCCCTTCGCGATTCTGGCCCTGCTGCTGTTCGTCCTGGAGCGGCAAAAGGCCTGAAAACCGCGCCTTGCACCATGAATTTCCGCTGCTATTGTGCGGCGCACTTCCGCCCTTTTCCGGTGCCCCTTTCCGGGCCCGTTCCAAGGAATTCCCATGAATATTCACGAATATCAGGCCAAAGAAGTCCTGCGCGGCTTCGGCGCGCCCGTGCCCAACGGCAAGCCCGCCTTCACGGTGGAAGAAGCGGTCAAGGCGGCTGAAAGCCTGCCCGGTCCGGTCTGGGTGGTGAAATCCCAGATTCATGCCGGCGGCCGCGGCAAGGGCGGCGGCGTCAAGGTGGTCAAGTCCATCGAAGAGGTGAAGAAGGAAGCGACACGCATGCTGGGCATGACCCTGGTCACGCACCAGACCGGTCCCCAGGGCCGCGTCGTCAAGCGCCTCTATATCGAAGACGGCTCGGCGATCGAGCGCGAACTCTATCTTTCCGCCCTGGTCGATCGCGCCACCAGCCGCATCGCCTTCATCGTCTCCACCGAAGGCGGCATGGACATCGAGGAAGTGGCGCACAAGACGCCGGAAAAGATTCAGACCTTCCAGATCGAGCCGGCCGTGGGTTACTCGCCCTATATCGGCAACGAGATCGCGACCGCCCTCAAGCTGAAGGGCGACGCCGCCAAGCAGATCGGCCAGGTGGTCAAGAGCCTCTACGAGGCCTTTATCGCCAAGGACATGAGCCTTCTGGAAATCAATCCGCTGGTCGTGACCAAGGACGGCAAGATCGTCTGCCTCGACGCCAAGATCAATTTCGACGACAACTCGCTTTATCGGCACAAGGACATCCAGGCGCTGCGCGACCTGGACGAGGAAGACCCCGCCGAAGTCGAAGCCGGAAAATACGATCTTTCCTACAGCAAGCTGGATGCCGAGATCGGCTGCATGGTCAATGGCGCGG
>JAFKFF010000180.1 GCA_017307315.1 Alphaproteobacteria bacterium | reverse complement strand
CTCTCCCTCGCGGCGGGCATCGAACGTGTAATGCGCGCCCACCAGGATGTTGCCGGCCACATCCAGCGTGAATGGGCGCGCCTTGTCGGCCGCCACCCGGAAATTGGCGCGGCCGTAATTCAGGTCGGCGCGGCGCTTTTTCCTGTCGAGGTCGACAACGACTTCGGTGTCGGTATCGAGAAACAACTCGGTTCCGTCGCGCAGAAGCACATGCTTCTGCTCGCCGATCTCAGTACGATAGACGTTGGCCTGCGCCATTTCCGTCAGGGCAAGGGTACCGCCGATTCCGGCCAGCAGCACGCCGCCGCCGAAAACGGCACGCCGGCTAATGCCCCTTTCAGCCTTGGGCTTCATTCCACGCAGGTCGCGGCGGGGCGGCCCGGAGACGTCCCACACCAGATTCATCATCTCGAACGCCGCGGCATGGGAAGGATCCGCCGCCAGCCATTGCCGGAAGGCGATCTCGTCCTCCACATCGCGCTGGTCCGATCGCAGGCGCGCAAGCCAGGCCGCAGCGCTGGCCCGCACCTGGATGGTCTGGCGTTCGGAGAGCGCCATCACCAACCCTCCATCCAGTCCGAGAGGAACAGCACCGCCTTGGCGACATGCTTTTCCACCGAACTCACGCTGATCCCCAGCTTTGCGGCGATATCCTGGTATTTCATTTCATGCCAGCGATGCAGGACGAAAATCTCTTGGGTTCTCGGATGAAGCCGCTCGATGCCGGCCTGTACCCTCTCTAGACGCTTTCGCGCCGCCACAACCTCATCCTGAAGCGGAGCGCCATCCTCCACATCTTCCGCATCGCTGGGATCAATCGTGTCCTTCTGACGTCGGAAATTATCGATGCCGAGGTTGCATGCGGTCCGGACCAGGAATGCGGCCGGATCGATCACTTCCTTTTCCGCCTTGTAGCGATGAAATTTAATGAAAGCGGAATGGAGAAGGTCTTCGGCGTCGGACGGATTGCGAATCTTGCGCGCGATTTGCTGGCGTAGATCCCGCCAGAATTCTCTTTCGACAGGGATATCGGTCATCGCGCGTCCCCCAACGGCGCGATACTAGGCCGGAACAGGCGCGGGGCCTTGCAAATTATTTATCGAATCCGGTTACGGGTCGGGCGGTCCGAAATCGTCTTCTGTATAATGCCGTGCGCGCGGGCGCCGGCCGGGCGCATCGCCGATTCGGCATCGCGCCCCAGGACCTCGCACCCCCGCGCAGCGTGCCAAGAAGCGTACAGCCGGACGCAGTCACATGGTTGCACCCTTCGCCAGGCACGGAAGTATCTTAACGTGCGCGGAAATTGTTCCGCGCATCATTCTGCGCCTCTCGATCCCGGCGCACGATGCCGGGAACTTGAGCGACATGCACAAGGTTGCATCACCGCGCGCCCGTCCGTGACGCGCGCGGAAGTAAGCTGCTTTTTTATTCGTTGAAACGCATTTCGCGGGGTGGGGAATTCTTCCCGCCACCCGTCTCCCAAAGATGCGGCCGCATCACGAGCCGCCTTCAAACAAAAAGACAGCGGGAGGGAAAATGTCCGGTTTCAATTTGAAACATATGCGTGCACGCCTTGCGGGTAGCGTGGCGGTTCTGGCTTTGACGGCGGGAACTGCGCTTGCCGATAATGGAACTCTTTCATCGCCGGCGATAAGCCCGCAGGCGCAGGACCGTACCGAAAACGTCCTTCTGGCCCAGAACACCACGGCGGCGCCCGCTCCGGCGCCCCAGGCCGCCGAGCCTGCGCCGTCCAACGCGACCGGCGTCGAGCAGGTGGTGGTTTCGGCCTCCCGCATTTCTATCGCCGGCTATTCGCAGCCCACGCCCGTCACCGTGGTGGGCGCGTCCGCCTTGGAAAGCGCCGCCAAAGCCGATATCG
>JAFKFF010000179.1 GCA_017307315.1 Alphaproteobacteria bacterium | reverse complement strand
AAATGCCCAGGCGGGCATTTGAATTGATGGTGCGGGCGGCCCCGTCCGGTGAGCAACGCGAACCGGACAATCAAAATAACCCGACCGTCCGCAAATCTCATCTGTAAGAAACACTGCCGCGCGCCTGAACGGCGCTTGGCATCAATTCAAATGCCCAGGCGGGCATTTGAATTGATGGTGCGGGCGGTCGGAATCGAACCGACACACCTTGCGGTACCAGATTTTGAGTCTGGCGCGTCTACCAGTTCCACCACGCCCGCACGGCGCCGCGACGGAGCTTGAAAGCCCGCGCGTAGGCCGGATGGATGCCACAAGCAGCCCCCTGCCGTCCAGACCGGGAATTGCTGCGCCCTATTTCTTGGTCCAGCCGCCGCCCAGCGGCTTGTAGAATTCGCCGGCCGGCAGCTTGCCGATCAACTGGGCGCCGGTCGCCTGCCCGGCGGCATCGCGGCTGACGCCCGACTTCGCCGCCGTCTGGGCATAGACATCCGCCCGCGCCGCATTGATCGCATTCACCGCCGCGGTGGTGGCGCCATCCGCCGAGCCTTTGACGAAGCCCAGGTAACCATCGCCCTGCTCGCCCACCGTGCCCGCCGCCTTCGCGGCATCGACCGCCGCCTTGTCGCTGGCGAGATCGGCAAAAGCCGGCTGCCCCAAACCCAGAAGCAGGGCCAGCCCCAAAGCCGGTTTCATTTTCGCGAGAATGCTCATCGAAGGTTTCCCTTTCGCCCAATCAAATCAGAAAATATCCGGATTCTGCTGGATCGCGTTCTGAACTTCCTTGTCCAGGCGCACGCGCACATCGGCATCGAGCTTGGCATAGATATTGATCGGCGCCACTTCGACCCGGATGGTCGGCGTGCATGCCGCCAGCGTGGCGCAAACGGCCGCCGCATACAGCGCGGCGCGTATGGGATGTCTCATCGGACTGCTCCTAATCCGTTTGCCCTTGAAGCGTCTTCGACCACGCTTCGCCATAGGACTTTAGAAGTTCGTCAAAATTAAGGGAAGTGTCCAAGGTCAGGTCAATGGGCGTTCCGTTCGGCAGCGGGATGGGCTTCTGCAGGGCGGTCCCGTTGACCAGGTCGATCAGACCCACTTGCGCTTGTTGCGGCTGGGGTGGATCGCTGCGGCCCTTGATGTGGAAAACCACCTGCAACCGTCCGCCCGCCACGCTGTTCAGATCCGCGCTCAACTGGTCGAAAGCCAGATGCTCGAGCGCCTGATAGGCAAAATCCTGCACCGCATTGGTGGCGGTGGCGCCTGCGCCTTGCGTCCAGAGCGAGCGATCGATGGAAAGATGGCCCGGACCATCGGCCTCCACATGGCCGTTGACGATGCGAAAGCCGTCGGGCCCGGCCGAAAATGGGACATGACCGGAGACCTTGCCCTCCAGCTTGACCTTGCTGCCGAGATTGGACGCGGTCACCAGGGAGGAAAGCGAGATGGACGCGAGATCGGCCGCTCCGTCGATGCGCCCGGGATTGGCCAGATTGACGGTAAAGGCGCCCAATGCGGCGTGGCCTTCGGCAAAGCCGCTATCGACCTTGTCGATTTTGATCGCGGTGGGACTGAAGCCGAACCGCACATGCACCGCGCTGAACGGCAAGGTCCAGTCGATCCGCGAGATGGCGAGCGCCTGCCCCGGCTTGGTCGCGGGCGGCAGCAGGGAGGTGAAATCCAGCTGCGTCTTCACGGCATGGGCTTTTCCCAGCGGGGTGAGGAAATCCAGGCTCGCGACAGCCAGATGGCCGCCGCTGGTGATGCCGGATTGCGTCCAGCGCACCTCGCCGGAAAAATCCACCGCGCCGTCGGCGTTGCGGAACGCCGCCAGCAGCGGCGATAGATTCTCCGGCTGCAGCTTGCCGGGCGCGAAGACCAGATGCG
>JAFKFF010000178.1:784-2673 GCA_017307315.1 Alphaproteobacteria bacterium | reverse complement strand
CCGCCCGGCTGTTGCACCGAATGGGTGGCGTCGAACACAACCGGCGCGACGAACGACGCCATGATGGGAAGCGCGCGCATGTCGCTCACCAAAGTGTTGTAGCCGAAGCTGACGCCGCGCTCGGTCTGCAGCACGTTGGGATTGCCCGCGCCCGTGATCTTGGCGATCACGTTTTTCATGTCGTGTGGTGCCAGGAATTGGCCCTTCTTCACATTCACCGCCTTGCCGGTATGGGCGGCGGCGACCAGAAGATCGGTCTGCCGGGACAGGAAAGCCGGAATCTGCAAAACGTCCACGGCCTGGGCCACCGCCGCGCACTGGTCGCGTTCGTGAACATCGGTCAGGACCGGCAGGCCGAACTTGTCGCGGATGTCGGCGAAGATCGGTAGGGCATTCTCAAGCCCCATGCCCCGCGCCGTGGTGGCGCTGGTGCGGTTGGCCTTGTCGAAGCTGGTCTTGTAGACCAGCCCCACGCCAGCCTTGGCGCAAATCTCCTTCAAGGCGCCCGCCATGTCGAAAGCGTGGCTTCGGCTTTCCAGCTGGCAGGGCCCCGCGATGATGGCGAGTTTTCTGGCGTTGCCGATCTCGACGGCGCCGAGCTTGACCACCGCGTTGGGGTGGAGGACGGAATGGGTGTTCATCGCGCCAGTTTAAGGGAGGCCGCGCTTCCGCGCAAAGCGGCTAGTTGATGGCGGCAGCGGCGATGGCCGCAGGGCCCGCTACCGGCGCGAACATGTTCATCGCTTCCCAGAAGATGCTGGTCTTGACCCGGATGACGTCGCCCGGCGCGATGTGGGCGAGCTGGCTTGCCGGCACAGCCTCTTCCCGCGCGCTGCCTTCGTGGCGGACATAAAGGGTGCTCTGGATCGCCTGGTCGGTGAAGCCGCCCGCCAGCGCCACCGCGTTCAGCGCGCTCATATGGTCGATATAGGCATACTGACCCGGACGGTTCACCGCGCCGATGATGTAGAAGGGCCGATAGGTGCTGATCTCCACATTCACGCGAGGGGATTTGAGATAGCCGTCCGCGAAGGCGGCGGAGATATCTTGTTCCAAAGCCGGCGCGGTCATGCCGGACGCGCGCAAGGTACCGATCAGCGGCAGGCGCACCAGACCCGATCCGTCCACCTGATATTCGCCTGAAAGATCAGACTCGCCGAATACCGTGACGCGGATCTTGTCGCCCGGCCCCAGGCGGTAATCGGCATTGACGCGGGCTGCATCGTCCTGAACCGGCATCGGTGCGTTGGCGATGCGGGCCGGTTGCGGCATCGGCCGCGCCGGCGATGCATCACGCAGCGGCACGTAACCATAAGCCGATGGCTCGCCATCCGGCGCGGGCGCCGCTTTCTGTTCCTCGAAACTGCCTCTCAGCATTTGTGGCGGCGCCGCGGCTGTCGGTGCCGCAGGAGCGGGCGGCGGTGTGTAGCCGGGAATGGGCTTGATCCCGTAAGGCTGAGCGTCCGGCGCCGCATTCTGCACCGGCATGAAGCCGTAGCGCTCCGGCTGCGCGGGTTGGGTGGCAACGGGATGCGCATATTCCTGGGCGCTCGCGGCGCGCACGCAGAAGACAAGGATCGCAAGCGCGCCCCCGATCATCGACAGCCTGAGAAAAACCAGCGCGCTGCGGCCCATGGGCCGCAAGCATAGGGAGCAGAAGATTACCGAATCGCTACGACTCGGGGCCCCTTCATTAAGGACCTCTTAACGAAGCGCGGCGAGCAGCGCCTTGGAGAAGCGGCGAAGCTCGGCGCGATGGATTTGCGACAGGGTGGCGAGCTTGGCATCGGCGCGCGGCGTCAAGGCCAGACGCACCCGTCGCCGGTCGGCCGGGTCCGGCCTGCGGGCGACAAGCTTCAACGCCGCCAGCCGGTCCACCAGCCCCACCG
>JAFKFF010000178.1:0-749 GCA_017307315.1 Alphaproteobacteria bacterium | reverse complement strand
GGTCACCGGCCCCGGCATCCCCTTGATCGCCAGCAGAGCCTGGTGCTGGGCGGGGGTGAGCCCCGCCTCCCGCGCCGCGCCGGCGCTGAATTCCAGGAACTCGCGCATGCCCCGCCGGATCTCGGCGAGCGCGCGATAGTCTGCAAGCGTGAGATTTCTGTTATGCGCCATGATCGCCTTGCTTTATATCGCACCGCGATATAAATGCCCGCTCCCGCGAAACACAAGTGCCGTCCATGCAATCCGAACACACAAGCACAGATCATCTGCGCGATTTCACCGCCACGCCCCGGATGCTGCAACTGGCGGCGATGGCGGCCGTCACCGGCACCATGGGCGCCTTGTCGGCCTGGGTCCTGCTGCGCCTGATCGCGCTTTTCACCAACCTCGCCTATTTCGGCCGCCTCAGCACGGGCCCCGTCACCCTGCCCGCGCACCTGCCGCTCTGGAGCATCGCCATTCCGGTGGCCGGCAGCCTGATCATCGGCCTGATGGCGCGCTTCGGCTCGGAAAAAATCCGCGGCCACGGCATTCCCGAGGCGATCGAGGCGATCTTGATCGGCCGCAGCCGCATCGAACCCAAGGTCGCCCTGCTGAAGCCCTTGTCGTCGGCAATCTCCATCGGCACCGGCGGCCCATTCGGCGCCGAAGGCCCCATCATCATGACCGGCGGCGCGCTGGGATCCTTGTTCGCGCAGATGATCTGTGCTTGTGTGTTCGGATTGCATGGACGGCACTTGTGTTTCGCG
>JAFKFF010000177.1 GCA_017307315.1 Alphaproteobacteria bacterium | reverse complement strand
CTGGCCCGCGATTTCTCCGCCCTCAAGGGCGACATCGCCGAGGCGGCGCGGGCAGCGCACCGGAAGCTGGATGCCCAATCCACCGGCAACAACCAGGTTTGAGGAGCGGATGACGCGATTTCTGACATTCGCCCTGTGCGCGCCGATCCATTTCTACCGCTATATCCTGTCGCCGCTCAGCCCGCCCGCCTGCCGCTTCCAGCCGACCTGCTCGGCCTATGCGCTGGAAGCGATAAAGACCCACGGACCCGTGCGCGGGCTGATGCTGGCGCTGCGCCGCATCGGCCGCTGCCATCCCATTTCCTGGCTCGGCGGCTCATCCGGCTTCGATCCTGTCCCCAAACATCCTCACGCGTGACATCGGGCTCATGAACGGCAATCGAAACAATATGATCCTCGCCATCGCGCTTTCGGCGCTGGTGATCTTCGCCTGGCAATATTTCGTCGCCGGGCCCCAGATGAAGGCGGAGCAGGCGCGCCAGGCCGCGTTGGCGAAGCAGGAGAAGAAAACGCCGGCTCAGCAGGCTCCCGCGTCCGGCCAGGTGCCGGGCCAAGTACCAGGGATGTCGGCCGCCACCACGCGCATGACGCGCGAGGCGGCCCTTCAGACGAGCGGACCGCGCGTCACCATCGACAGCCCGCTGCTCGACGGTTCGATCGCGTTGAAAGGCGCCAAGCTCGACGATCTCAGGCTCAAGAAATATCACGAGACCCTGGACCCCAAGAGCCCGGAGATCGTGCTGCTCGCGCCCAAGAGCACGGAATATCCCTATTACGCCCAGTTCGGCTGGATCGGCCAGAAAGTGCCCGACGATCAGAGCGTATGGACGCAGGAAGGAAGCGGCGCGCTGACGCCGGGCCATCCGGTGACGCTCACCTGGGACAATGGTCAGGGCCTCGTCTTCACCCGCGTCATCTCGGTCGACGACCAGTATATGTTCGCGGTCAAGGACAGCGTCGCCAACAAATCGGGCCAGGCGCAGACGCTTTATCCCTTCGCCTATGTCGCGCGCGAAGGCGTGCCCAAGGAACAGACCAGCTGGGTGTTGCACCAGGGCTTTGTCGGCGTCGCCGACGGCAGCGAAGTCGACGGCAAGTATGACGACTTCAAGGAAGACGGCACGCCGCCCAAGAATTTCTCCTCCACCGGCGGCTGGGTCGGCATCACCGACAAATACTGGATGGCGGCGGTGATCCCGCCCCAGGCCGAGACCTTCAACGGCGCCTATCTGGGCTCCAAGCTGGGCAACGACAAAGCCTATCAGGCTAATTCTCGCCTGGGCGCGCGCACCCTTGCGGCGGGGGCCGAGACGTCGGTCACCCACCGGCTGTTCGCCGGCGCCAAGGTGGTGGACATTCTGCGCGCCTATCAGAAGAACGAAAACATCGCCCATTTCGACAAGGCGGTGGATTGGGGCTGGTTCTGGTTCCTCACCCAGCCTTTGTTCTGGCTGCTCGACTACTTCTACAAGTTCATCGGCAATTTCGGCATCGCCATCCTGATGCTGACGGTGGTGGTGAAGCTGCTGTTCTTCCCGCTGGCCAACGCCTCCTTCAAATCCATGAGCCGGATGAAGAAGGTCCAGCCCTACATGGAAGAGATCAAGAAGGCGCACAAGGACGATCCGCAGCGCCAGCAGCAGGAGATGATGGCGCTGTACCGGCGCGAGAAGGTCAACCCGCTCACCGGCTGCGTGCCGATGCTGATTCAGATTCCGGTCTTCTTCTCGCTCTACAAGGTCCTGTTCGTCACCATCGAGATGCGCCAGGCGCCTTTCTATGGCTGGATCCACGATTTGTCGGCGCCCGATCCCACCTCGATCCTGAACCTGTTCGGGCTTCTGCCCTATCACATTCCGGCCTTCGTGCCGGTGTGGCTGTCGATCGGCATC
>JAFKFF010000176.1 GCA_017307315.1 Alphaproteobacteria bacterium | reverse complement strand
GACGATCAGGATGGCGACACGCGACATGGAACCCCTCTTGGCGTCTGCCTAACATTGGCGGAGCGCGCTTGCGATAAATGTTTGCAAACCTCCGATTTGCCTATAATCTCGCCAAAATATTTTCTGTCTAAAAAATAGGCATACCGTGCAGCCGGGTTTTTTCCGCCGTTCGCCTATGGAATTTCCCATCGCCAACACTTTGCCGTCGCCGATCCTGGTGATCGGGCAGGGTCAGGAAATCCTCTATGCCAACCCCGCCGCCGAGCAATTCTTCGACACCGGCGCCGCCATTCTGGTGAAACAGAAGCTGGCCGATCTGCTGTCATTCGATTCTCCGCTTTTTCAACTCGTGGCTCAGGCGCGCGAGCGCAACGCCTCGGCGGCGGAGCGCGATGTCGATCTTTCCACGCCGCGACAGGGCGAGCGCCTGGCCGATGTCACGGTGACGCCGTTGGGCGAGCCGGAAGGGAGCTTGGTGATCGCTTTTTCCGAACGCGGCCTGGCGCAGCGCATGGACCGGCAATTGATGGCGCGCGGCGCCGTCCGCTCCATGCACGGCATGGCCTCGGTCCTGGCGCACGAGATCAAGAATCCGCTCGCCGGCATCCGGGGCGCGGCGCAGCTGCTGGAAGAGCAGGTCGGCCCCGCCGAGCGGGAGATGACCCGGCTGATCTGCGACGAGACCGACCGCATCCGGGGGCTGATCGACCGCATGGAAGCGTTCGGCGACACCCGCAGTTTCCAGCGCCATCCGGTCAACATCCATGAGGTGCTCAACCGGGTGCGCCGGGTGGCGGAATCCGGCTTCGGCCGCGAAGTCCTGTTCGTGGAGAATTTCGATCCTTCGCTCCCGCCGGTGGCCGGCGACCGCGACCAACTGATCCAGGTCTTTCTCAATCTCGTCCGCAATGCATCCGATGCCTTGCCCGAGAAGGGCGGCGAGATCACCCTGACCACCAGTTATCGTCCCGGCGTGCGGTTCGGCGTCGGCACCTCGGGCGAACGGGTATCGCTGCCGCTGGAAGTCACGGTCCGCGACAATGGCGCGGGCGTGCCCCCCGACCTTCTTGCCAGCATCTTCGACCCCTTCGTCACCACCAAGATCCGCGGCTCGGGCCTGGGGCTCGCCCTGGTCGCCAAGATCGTGGGCGATCATGGAGGGGTGATCGAATGCGACTCCGTGCCCCGGCGTACCATTTTCCGCGTGCTCTTGCCGATCGCCCAGACCGAGGAGGCCCGATGACCGCCGCCACCATTCTCGTCGCCGACGACGACAGCGCGATCCGCACGGTGCTGCACCAGGCGCTGGCGCGCGCGGGCTACAATGTCCGCACCACCGGCACCGCCGCGGGATTGTGGAAAATGATTGCAGCGGGCGAGGGCAATGTCGCCATCACCGATGTGGTGCTGCCGGATGAAAGCGGTTTCGACCTCATTCCCCGCATCAAGCGGCTGAGGCCCGATCTGCCGGTTCTGGTGATGAGCGCACAGAATAC
Organism: Alphaproteobacteria bacterium; assembly: GCA_017307315.1. GTDB lineage: Bacteria > Pseudomonadota > Alphaproteobacteria > Micropepsales > Micropepsaceae > Rhizomicrobium. The sequence continues at coordinate 400 of JAFKFF010000176.1, read as the reverse complement.
CTTGCTCACCGCGATCACGGCCGCGGAACGGGGCGCTTTCGAATATCTGCCCAAGCCGTTCGACTTGAAAGAGCTCACCAATGTGGTGCAGCGAGCCTTGGCCAGCCCCGGCGTGCGGCGCGCGGCGGAGGTGCCGGAGGCGGAAGACCGGCTCCCCCTTATTGGCCGCAGCACGGCGATGCAGGAGATTTATCGCGTCATCGCCCGGCTCACCCAGACCGACCTGACGGTGATGATCATGGGCGAATCCGGCACCGGCAAGGAACTGGTGGCCCGCGCTCTGCACGATTACGGCAAGCGCCGTCACGGCCGCTTCGTCGCCGTCAACATGGCGGCGATCCCCAAGGAAATGGTGGAAAGCGAATTGTTCGGCCACGAGCGCGGCGCTTTTACCGGCGCC
>JAFKFF010000040.1 GCA_017307315.1 Alphaproteobacteria bacterium | reverse complement strand
CAACATCGCCGCCATCGAGCGCGGCGAGCATCGCGAGGACAATCCGCTTTCCACCGACGTGATCAAGCGCATCCGCTCGCGCGCCGTTCTTTACTGCGCCATCCTGCTGCACGACATCGCCAAGGGCCTGCCCGGCGATCACAGCGATGTGGGCGCCGAGATCGCGCACAAGCTCTGCCCCCGTCTGGGCCTGCCGCCCGCCGATACCGAAGCGGTGGCCTGGCTGGTGAAGAACCATCTGGTGATGAGCGACACCGCGCAGCGCCGCGACCTGTCCGATCCCAAGACGGTGAAGGACTTCGTCGCCCAGGTGCAGACCCCGGAAATGCTGTGGCTGTTGCTGATCCTCACCGTGGCCGATATCCGCGCGGTGGGGCCCGGGGTGTGGAACGGCTGGAAAGGCCAGCTGCTGCGCGAGCTCTATCACGCCGCCGAACAGCAGATGGCGGGCGGCGATCAGGCGCCCACCCGCAGCGCCCGGGTGGAAGCGGCCAAGTCCGCGCTGGCGGAGCGGCTGGCCGACCTGCCGGAAGAGGACCGCGCGCAATTGCTGGCGCGCCATTATGACAGCTATTGGCTGGCCTTCGACGCCGAAGAACAGGCGCATCACGCCCGGCTGATGCTGAAGGCCGACCGCGCCGGCGATCTTCTCACCGTGGCGGCGCTCCCCAGCCCCTTCCGCGACGTGACCGAGATCGTGCTCTACACCCCCGACCATCCGGGCCTGTTCTCGCAATTCGCCGGCGCCATCGCCATGTCGGGCGGCTCGATCGTGGACGCGAAAGTCACCACCACCAGCCACGGCTTCGCGCTCGACATCTTCTCGGTGCAGGACATGGAGGGATTGGCCTTCGACGATCCCGACCGGCTGGCGCGGCTCAAGCAGACCATCGAGAAGACCGTGCGCGGCGAAATCTGGCCGCGCCGCGCGCTGACCGGCCGCCGGCCGCTCAAGACCAGGACCAGCGCCTTCACCATCGCGCCCAAGGTCCATTTCGACAATGAAGCGTCCCAGATCGCCAGCGTGATCGAAGTGGAAGGCCTGGACCGGCCGGGTTTCCTTTATGACGTCACCCAGGCCTTGTTCGAATCCGGGCTTTCGATCTCCACCTCCATGATCGCCACCTATGGCGAGCGGGCGGTGGACGTTTTCTATGTCCGCGACGGCTTCGGCCACAAGATCCGCCATCCCGACCGCATCGCCGCCATTTCGGCGCGGTTGAAGCAGGCCCTGGAAAGCTGAAAACGCCCCGCTCTTGAAGGGCTCTGCCGGCCAAGGCATAAGGCCGCCCGAAGGAAGCCGCCCCATGACCACGCACACCCCGCTCGTTCTTTCCGGCATGCAGCCCACCAACACGCTGCACCTGGGCAATTATCTCGGCGCGCTTAAAAATTGGGTGCGGATCCAGGACGAGATGCCGTGCCTGTTCTGCGTGGTGGACATGCATGCCATCACGACCGACGCGGCTTACGGCAAGCCGGAAGAATTGACCCATGCCACCCGCGAAGTCGCGGCCGCCTATATCGCCGCGGGCGTGGACCCTTCGCGCACGCCCGTCTTCAATCAGGGCCAGGTGCCCGAGCATGCGGAACTCGCCTGGATCTTCAATTGCGTGGCGCGGCTGGGCTGGATGGACCGCATGACCCAGTTCAAGGAAAAGTCCGGCAAGCACAAGGAACGCTCGTCGGTCGGGCTCTACACCTATCCGGTGCTGATGGCGGCGGACATCCTGATCTACCGGGCGACCCATGTGCCGGTGGGCGAGGACCAGAAGCAGCATCTGGAGCTGTCGCGCGACATCGCCCAGAAATTCAACAACGATTTCAACGCGCCCGACTTCTTCCCCTTGCCCGAGCCGGTGATCACCGGCGCGGCGACGCGGGTGATGTCCCTGCGTGACGGCACCA
>JAFKFF010000039.1 GCA_017307315.1 Alphaproteobacteria bacterium | reverse complement strand
CGCGCACGCGCATCGGCGAGCTCTCGGCTCGCTTGCAGCAGACAGCGTACGAGCACGCGCAAGCGGCCGAGTGCGCCGCGCGACAGCGACTTGAGGCGCACGAGGCGCGCAGGCCTGCTCGATCCCTCCACATATCCGGGCACGACACTCCGGCTCGCACAGCCGCCGTAAAGGGCGACACATCCCCACATTTGCAACAAGACAGGGCGCCGGACCTGAGGCTAAAATTCCGCGTCGCCAAGGAATCTGACTTTTGAGCGCTTTCCAGGACGCCCGCACGCTTCCCAGGGACACGGTCCTTGCTCCAGACCTCGCCATCATCGGTGGCGGGCCGGCGGGTATCAGCCTGGCCTTGGCGATGGCGGACAGCGGACAGAACGTTCTCATGCTGGAATCCGGCGCCGCCAGTTTCGCGCCCGAAACCCAGAAACTGTACCAGGGCGAGGAAAGCGGCGTGCGCTACATCGCCCTCGACGGAGGGCGCCTGCGCTTCCTGGGCGGCAGCACCAATCATTGGGGCGGGTGGTGCCGCCCCCTGGACGAAATCGACTTCGAAAGCCGCGATGTCCTGCCCCATTCGGGTTGGCCGTTTGCGCGCAGCGAAATCGAGCCCTATTTCGCCCGCGCCCAGGCCCTGGTGGAAGCTGGGCCCTGGATCTATGACGAAGCCGGGACGACGGTTTCGGACAAGGGGCCCACGCTTCGGCTGGGACAGGGCGGCGTCTACACGACCTGGTTTCAATTCTCCAAGACCCTGGGCGGGGTCCTGCCCACCCATTTCGGCGACCGCTACCGGGATGACCTGAAACGCGCTCCGCGCCTGACCCCGCTTCTGAACGCCAATATCACCGGCATCCGGCTGTCGCACGACGCCAAACGCGTCGAACGTCTGGACGTCGCTACGCTGTCCGGCAACCGGTTGACGGTAAAACCGCGCTGCACGGTTCTCGCCGCAGGCGCGATCGAGAATGCCCGCCTGCTGCTTGCCTCCAACGACGTGATGAAAGCCGGTGTCGGCAACGGCAACGATCTGGTGGGGCGCTTCTTCGCCGACCATCCCATTCCCCGCAATGTCGCCACCCTGGTTGTGTTCGACGGCAAGCTCGCCCCCTTCTATTCCAATTCCCAGGCCGTGGCCGAAGGCGCGGTGATGCGGGCGGCGCTGTCGCCGACCCAGGATTTCATGCGCAGGCAAGGCCTCGCCGGCTCGCTCACTACCGTGGAGAACCCGGTCAAACTCGATGCGCTCGGAACGGCGGCCGTGGTCACGACGGCGCAGGCGCTGGGGGTCGACGCGTCTTCCGCGCGGGCTTTCTCGCTGGGATGCGGCATGGAGATGGCGCCCGACCCGGAGCGGCGCATCACGCTGGGCGGCGAACGCGATGCCTTGGACATGCCCCTTTCCAATCTTCACATGACCATCTCCGACCGGGATTTCGCCCATTTCCGGCAGACCCTGGCGGAAATGGGACGGCAGTTGCTGGCAGCCAGGACGGGAATGCTTCATCTCACTTACAAGCAGCGCCACGAATGGATGGAAGGCCTGGATTGGGGCAACCATCATCTGGGCACCACCCGGATGAGCGCCGATCCCAAGCGCGGCGTGGTCGACGCCGACAGCAAGGTGCACGGCATCGCCAACCTGTATGTCGCCGGAAGTTCGGTCTTTCCCACCTACGGCTCGTCCAATCCCACCATGAACCTGGTGGCGCTGACGCTCAGGCTGGCGGACCGGCTGAAGAAGGTGCTGACATGAAGCGCCGCGGTGTCCTGGCCGGACTGGTGGTGGCGGCGGCCGGACTAGGCGGCGCTGCGTGGAAGTTCCGTTGGTTCGGCAAGCATTATCCGCCCTCGCCTTACGAGCGCTGTACAGGATCCTCTCGAAAGCCGGGTCGCGGAGATCGAAGGCTGGCTGGTGCCCCAAAGCGTGGCGCAGTACGCCGCCCTCGCCGCCCGGGCCGAAAGACCATAGTCCCGCCACAATCGGGACTTGAAGAAGAACAAAAAGACACCATGTCCTTATCGTAAACCTTGGCGCCACTATTGGGCCTGGGATTTGCAAGCCGCTCGAAAGGAGGGCTTGGAATGACACGGAATGCGTATTTCGACAGCCCCTTTCTGCTCGGCTTCGAGCCGCTGGAACGGCTTTTGGAGCGGACCGCGAAGAGCGCGGGCGACAGCTATCCGCCGTACAATATCGAGACAATCGAGGATGGCGGCCTTGCCATCACTCTTGCGGTCGCCGGATTCGCGAAAGACGAAATCGCCGTCACGGTGGAAGACCGTCAGCTCGTCATCCGGGGCAGGCAAAATGAAACCGGCGGCAAAACGTTCCTCCACCGGGGCATCGCGGCGCGACAATTTTTGCGGGCCTTCGTGCTGGCGGACGGCATCGAAGTCACCTCTGCCGCGTTGGCAAATGGATTGCTGAGAATAAATCTGGCGCGTCCCCCCATCCAGCCCAG
>JAFKFF010000104.1 GCA_017307315.1 Alphaproteobacteria bacterium | reverse complement strand
TGACGAAACGCGGCCGCGCGTGCAGCGGCTGGGCGATCCGCTCCTGCGCGAGCGGGCGCATGATCTGGACGACCTGGCGCGGCGGCTTTTGCGCCATCTCACCGGCGACGGCCATGCGGTGGAAAGCCTGCCGCGCGACGCCATTCTGGTGGCGCGCAACATGGGCCCCGCCGAACTTCTGGATTATGGCCGCGAAAAACTTCTCGGCGTGGCGCTGGAGGAAGCCGCCACCACCAGCCATGTCGCCATCGTGGCGCGCTCCATGGGCCTGCCCCTGGTGTCGTCCCTGGAAGGCATCGCCGACAGCGCGCGGGCGGGCGACGCCATTGCGCTCGACGGCGAAAGCGGTGAGGTCCACTTGCGCGCGCCGGCCGAAATTATCGCCGCTTTCGAGGAAAAGCGCGGGCTCCGGCGCCAGGCCCAGGCGCGCTTTGCCGCCATCCGCGAGCTGCCGGCGGTGACGCGCGACGGTGTGCCGATCCGGCTGATGATGAATGCGGGCCTGGAATTCGACATGCCGCATCTGAAGGAATCCGGCGCCGACGGCATCGGCCTGTTCCGCACCGAGCTGCAATTCATGCTGGGCGAGACCATGCCGCGTCTCGCCGATCAATGCGCCTTCTACAAATCCATCCTGGACGCGGCGGGCGACAAGCCGGTGGTGTTCCGCACCCTCGATCTGGGCGGCGACAAGGTGCTGCCTTATGCGCGCTGGGAGCGGGAGGAAAATCCGGCCCTGGGCTGGCGTGCCATCCGTATCGCGCTCGATCGTCCCGCCTTGCTGCGCTATCAGGTGCGCGCGCTTCTGATGGCGTCGGCGGGGCGCACTTTGCGCATTCTTCTGCCGATGATCAGCGATGTGGACGAATTCAACCGGGCACGCGCGCTGGTCGACCGCGAATTGGAGCGCGCGCGGCTGATGAATCTCACCCGGCCCACCCAGGTGCTGGTCGGGGCGATGCTGGAAGTGCCGGCGCTCGCCTTCATGCTGCCGCAGCTGATGCGTTCCGCCGATTTCGTCTCCATCGGCTCCAACGATCTTCTGTCGCTGGCTTTCGCGGTGGATCGCACCAATCCGCGCGTGGCGCGGCGCTACGACAACCTCAATCCGGCTTCGTTGAACCTGATCCGCCTGATCGTGCAGAGCGCGGCGGAAAATTCCGGCGATCTGTCCTTGTGCGGTGAAATGGCGGGGCGGCCGCTCGACGCCATGGCGCTTCTGGGCTTGGGCATCCGCACGCTCTCCATGCAGCCCGGCCAGATCGGCCCCATCAAGATGATGATCCGCAGCCTCAATCTGGGGGAGGTTTCGGCCTTCGTGGATCGGCTCTGCGGGCGGACCGATCATTCGCTCCGGACCCGGCTGTCGGCCTTCGCCGCAGAACGGGGAATCGTTCTGAAATGACCGAGGGCGGGAACTTTTGATTATTTAATGAAACCAATGGCTTGTCCGCTTCCAGTTGTCCCGCCACGGAATTCGGATATGATTGGCGCGAGAGCATTTTAGCCGAAACCCGCCCGGATTCGCGCAGTCCGGGCCCGATACCCAATGACAAAGGTTACCCCCCTGAACGCTGACGAAAAAAGCGGGCGCCGCCGCATTCATTTGCGCGAGATTTCCGGCGACGGCGATGCCCCCAAGGATACGGTTGGCGAGGAATTGCGGGCCGCGCGGCTGCTCCGGGGCGACGATCTCGCCACCGTGTCGCGTGCCTTAAAGATCCGCAAGGATCATCTGGAAGCGGTGGAGGAGGACCGGCTGCAGGACCTTCCCGGCCGCACCTATGCCATCGGGTTCGTGCGGACCTACGCCGCCTATCTGGGCCTGGAGGCGGCGGAGATGGTGGACCGCTACAAGCAGGAACTTTCCGGCCGCCCCGACGAACATGCACCCACCATTGCCGCGATGCCAGACGAAACCCGGCGCCTGCCGCAGGGATGGCGTTTTGTTGCGGGTGTCGTGGTGCTGGCTGTGGGATATGGCGTTTATCACCTGCTGTCGGCGGGAACCGCGCCGCAAGCCGTTCCGCCCGCGCCGTCCCTGGCGCCGCCCAAGGTTGCGGCCGTTGCGCCAAAGCCAGTTCCGCCGCCGGCGCCCGAAGAGACGGCAACCCCCAGCCCAGCGCTCGAGAGTTCCGCACCGGCTGCTTCCCCGACCCCGGCTCCAGCCGATCCCGCGACGCCGACTGCCATACCCAGCCCCGCGCAAGCCGGGGCGCTGCAGTCCCAGCTGCCGGCCGCCAGCGCCCCGGCGCCGACCGGCACGGTCTATGGCCAGGCCAATCACAATCCCCGGGTGGTTCTCAAACTGCGCGGCGATACCCATGTGACTGTGCGCGGACAGAACGGCACGGTGTATATCAACAGGGACCTCAAGGCGGGCGATTCCTATCAATTGCCCAATATGCCGGGTCTCGTACTTTCGGCCGGCAATGCGGGCGCGGTCGAACTGGATCTCGACGGCCAGACCCTGGGCCCGGCGGGCGCAGATCAGCAAAGCGCGGAGAATCTTCCGCTGGACCCGCAAATCATCGCCGACCGCCTGGGTCGTTAGGGCGGCGGCAGAAGGACGGAACATGAGCGTTCGGGCATATCGCGACATTCACCGGCGCAAATCGCGCCAGATCATGGTGGGCAAGGTGCCCGTGGGCGGCGACGCGCCGATCACGGTGCAGACCATGACCAACACCATCACCGGCGATGCGCGCGCCACCATCGACCAAATCCGGCGGATCGAAGATGCCGGCGCCGACATCGTGCGCGTCTCCTGTCCGGACGAGGACGCCACCAAGGCGATGAAGGCGATCACCAAGGCCGCCGCCATTCCCGTCGTGGCCGATATCCATTTCCACTACAAGCGCGCCATCGAGGCGGCGGTGAACGGCGCGGCCTGCCTGCGGATCAACCCCGGCAATATCGGCAACGCCCAACGGGTGCGCGAAGTGGTGCAGGCGGCCAAGGACCATGGCTGTTCCATGCGCATCGGCGTCAATGCCGGTTCGCTGGAGCCGGAGCTTCTGGAACGCTATGGCGAGCCGTGCCCCGAAGCGATGGTGGAAAGCGCTCTCAACCACGCCAAGATTCTCGATGATCTCGACTTCCGCGAATACAAGGTTTCGGTGAAGGCCTCCGACCCCTTCCTGGCGGTGGCCGCCTATCAGGCCTTGTCGGAAGCGATCGATTGCCCCATCCATCTGGGCATCACCGAGGCCGGCGGCATGATTTCCGGCACGGTGAAATCCTCCATCGGCATGGGCATGCTGCTCTGGAGCGGCATCGGCGACACCATCCGGGTCTCGCTGTCGGCCGATCCGGTGGAGGAGGTGCGCGTCGGCTTCGACATCCTGAAGTCGCTCAATTTGCGCCACCGCGGCGTCAACATCATTTCCTGCCCCAGTTGCGCGCGCCAGGGCTTCAACGTCATCGAGACGGTCAAGACCCTGGAAGACCGGCTCAAGCACATCTCAACGCCCATGTCCTTGTCGATCATCGGCTGCGTCGTCAACGGCCCCGGCGAGGCGCGGGAGACCGATCTGGGTTTCACCGGCGGCGGCGCCGGCAAGGGCCATGGCCAGATCTATCTCAACGGCACGCCCAGCTACCGGCTCGACAACCAGAATCTGGTCGATCACATCGTCGAGCTTTGCGAGAAGAAGGCCGCCGAGATCGAAGCGCAGCGCAACGGGACGCCTGAGCCGCTCGAAGCCGCCCAGTAGCGTGGCTTCATGATACCCGCCGCCAAACTGGAGCGGTTGCTCGACCGCTTCGCCGCGATCGAAAGCGAGATGGCGTCCGGCGCGTCCGGCCCGGCCTTCGTCAAGCTGTCGCGCGAGCATGCCGAACTGGCGCCGGTGATCGAGACCGCGCGCGCCTATCGCGATGCCCAGAAGCAGATCGCGGATGCGGACGCGCTGATCGCCGATCCGTCCAGCGATGGCGAAATGCGAACGCTGGCGGAGGAAGAGCGCGCCGAATTGAAGGAGAGGCTCGAAATCCTGGACCGGGACCTGAAGATCCAGCTTCTGCCCCGGGACGCGGCGGATTCCTCGTCCGCGATCGTGGAAATCCGCGCCGGAACGGGCGGGGATGAAGCGGCGCTCTTCGCCGCCGATCTGCTCGGCATGTATCAGCGCTATTGCAGCTTGCAGGGCTGGCGCACCGAGGTCATGGACGTCGCCGAAAGCGACCTGGGCGGGATCAAGGATGCGACGCTCGAGGTCAATGGCCGCGGCGCCTTCGCCAAGCTCAAATTCGAGAGCGGCGTCCACCGGGTTCAGCGCGTGCCCGTGACGGAAGCGCAAGGACGCATTCACACCTCGGCGGCCACCGTGGCGGTGCTGCCGGAAGCCGAGGACGTCGATATCGTGATCAACGACAAGGATCTGCGCATCGACGTCTTTCGCGCCCAGGGCGCCGGCGGCCAGCATGTCAACAAGACCGAAAGCGCGGTCCGCATCACCCATCTGCCGACCGGTATCGCGGTGGCGCAGCAGACCGAAAAATCGCAGCACAAGAACAAGGCCCATGCCATGAAGCTGCTCAAGGCCAAGCTTTACGACATGGAGCGGCAGAAGATCGATGGCGCGCGGGCCGCAGAGCGCAAGAGCATGGTGGGATCGGGCGACCGGTCGGAACGCATCCGCACCTACAATTTTCCGCAAGGGCGGGTCACCGACCATCGTATCAATCTCACGCTCTACAAGCTCGACCGCATCATCACCGGCGACGAATTGTCGGATGTGATCGACGCCCTGGTGGCGCAGGACCAGGCCGACCGGCTCGCCGCATTCGAGGCGGCGGACAATTGAGCGCGGTTTCCGGCCCCCAAATCCGCGATCTGCTGCATGATGCCGCCGCACGCTTGAGTGCGGCAGGCGTGCCCGGCGCCCGGCTGGATGCGCGGATCCTTCTGGCCCATGCCATGAACGTCACCCGGGACGAACTGATCGCCGCCGGCCGCCCACCGACGGCGGATGAGGCGTCGCAATTTGCATCTCTGCTCGCCCGCCGCCTGGCGCGCGAGCCCATCGCTTACATCACCGGTCGCAAGGAATTCTGGAGCCTGGATTTCGCGGTAGGGCCGGGCGTGCTGGTACCGCGCCCGGACACGGAAACCTTGGTCGAAGCCGCTATCGCATTGTTTGCGGATCGGCACGCAGCGCTTCGGATCGCCGATCTGGGAACCGGATCAGGCGCCATTCTGGTTGCCTTGTTGAAGGAATTGCCCGGCGCCCGTGGCATCGGGTTCGAGCGCTCCGGACAGGCGTTGACCTTTGCGAGGGCCAATCTGGAAAGCCACGGCCTTGCTGCGCGCGGCGAGATCGCTGCCGAAGATTGGAACACGGCTTCGGGCCCTTTCGATCTGGTGGTGTCCAATCCGCCCTATATTCCCACCGCCGATATTGACGGCCTGGAACCCGAGATCCGGTTGTATGAGCCGCGCGCCGCCCTCGATGGCGGGCCGGATGGGCTGGATGCCTACCGCAACCTGTCCTCGCTTTTGCCCGACCTCCTCTGTCCCGGTGGGACCGCCCTGCTGGAACTCGGGGAAGGCCAGACGCAAAGGGTTAAATCGCTTTTCCAAGGGCTTCAGGTCCGGCAAATCGTGCCCGATTTGGCCGGAATTTCCCGGGTTTTGGTGCTGAAAAAGCCAAATTAGGGCTTGGAAAGGGGCCTTGCCATGATTAGGTTCGGCTGTGAAGGGATCGAGAGATTCCCCTCGCGGCCGCCGAAGGCGGATGGCGAGGTGGCGCACCGATGGCGTGACGCCGGGCCAGGGGACTCAAAGCGCGAACAGGACGAGCCGCCGAACCGGCAGAAGTGCTGCATGCGGCCAGGAAATCGATCAGGCAGTTAAAGGGGTTCAATGAAGCGCTCACGCAGAGGCGGCCGCAGGCCGCAGCACAACAATGGCGGCGGCGGCCATAACAATGGCGGCGGTGGCGGCGGTTTCAATCCCAACCGCACGTTCGATTCCTCCGGACCCGAGGTCAAGATCCGCGGCTCCGCCAGCCATGTGTACGAGAAGTATCTTCAACTGGCGCGCGATGCCAATTCCGGCGGCGACCGCGTGATGGCGGAGAATTACCTCCAGCACGCCGAACATTATTTCCGCATCATGGCGGCGCAACAGGCCCAGCAGGCCCAATATCAGGCACAGCAAGCGGCGCAGAATGCGAGCCGCCAGGCCGGGGAACAGCCAGCCGTCCCAGCGCCGCAAGCCAACGCGCCGTCCTTCTCCCTGGCGGAAAACAGCGTCGAAGAAGAAGAAGGCGAGGACGCCGAAGCGAGTTAGTTTTGCCCCCATCTGTCTTCCCCCGTTAACGGCTTTGCCTTACGGGGGAAGAAAGTCCCGGCCAAGACGCGCGTCCCCTTGCCGCGCAGGTTCCACCTTCCCATATGCGACTGGAACGGTGCTCGCTTGAGGCCGTATCTTGATGGCCTGTGCCCAAGCTGGGGCAGGCGGGAGGTAGCATGGACATCGAAAAATTCACCGAGCGGTCGCGCGGCTTCATACAATCCGCGCAGAGTCTGGCGCTCCGCTCCGGCAATCAGCAATTCACCCCCGAACACCTTCTCAAAGTCCTGCTCGATGACGAGGAAGGCCTTGCCGCCCGCCTGATCAAGGCCGCCGGCGGCAACGATGCGGCGGCGCGCCAGGCCAACGACCGCGCCCTGGCGAAACTGCCGAAAGTGGAAGGCGGTTCGGGACAAGTCTATCTGGCGGGCGAGACTGCACGGATGCTGGACGCCGCCGAACAGGCGGCGAAGAAGGCCGGCGACAGTTTCGTCACCGCGGAATATCTGCTTCTGGCCCTCGCCATGTCGGGTGAAACCGGCCGCATCCTGAAAGAGGCGGGCGCGACACCCCAAGGTCTCAACAAGGCCATCGCGGATCTGCGCCAAGGCCGCACGGCCGACAGCGCCACGGCCGAAAATGCCTATGACGCGCTCAAGAAATATGCCCGCGACCTCACCGAGGTGGCGCGGATCGGCAAGCTCGATCCGGTGATCGGCCGCGACGAGGAAATCCGCCGGACCATTCAGGTCCTGTCCCGCCGCACCAAGAACAATCCGGTGCTGATCGGCGAGCCGGGCGTGGGCAAGACCGCCATCGCCGAAGGCCTGGCGTTGCGCATCGTCAATGGCGACGTGCCCGAAAGCCTGCGCGAGCAACGCCTGATGGCGCTCGACATGGGCGCCCTGATCGCGGGCGCGAAATTTCGCGGCGAGTTCGAAGAGCGCCTCAAGGCGGTCCTGAACGAAGTCACCGCCGCCGCCGGCAAGATCATCCTTTTCATCGACGAGCTGCACACCCTGGTCGGCGCCGGCAAGGCGGAAGGAGCGATGGACGCTTCCAACCTTCTCAAGCCGGCCCTGGCGCGGGGCGAACTGCACTGTGTCGGCGCCACCACGCTGGACGAATACCGCAAATATATCGAAAAGGACGCGGCCCTGGCGCGTCGCTTTCAGCCGGTTTTCGTCAACGAGCCGACGGTGGAAGACACGATTTCGATCCTGCGCGGCCTCAAGGAGAAATACGAGGTCCATCACGGCGTGCGCATCACCGACGCGGCGATCGTGGCGGCGGCGACGCTTTCCAACCGCTATATCACCGACCGCTTCCTCCCCGACAAAGCTATCGACCTGATGGATGAGGCAGGATCGCGCCTGCGGATGCAGGTGGATTCCAAGCCGGAAGAGCTGGACGAGCTGGACCGGCGCATCGTGCAGATGAAGATCGAGCGCGAGGCGCTGAAAAAGGAGAATGACAAGGCGTCCAAGGACCGGCTCGCCGCGCTGGAGCATGACCTGGGCGAGTTGGAGGACAAGTCTGCCGCGTTGACCGCCAAATGGCAGGAGGAAAAGAAATCCGTCGCCGACGTCCAGAGCCTGAAGGAAAGGCTCGACGTCGCCCGGCAGGAAGTGGAAATCGCGCAGCGCCGCGGCGACTTCGCGCGCGCCGGCGAGCTCACCTATGGCGAAATCCCCACCCTCGAAAAGCGCATCCGGGAAATCGACGAGAAGAACAATGCCGCCCTGGTGAACGAAGCGGTCACGGCCGAGAATATCGCCCAGGTGGTGTCGCGCTGGACCGGCATTCCGGTCGACAAGATGCTGGAAGGTGAACGCGAAAAGCTCTTGCACATGGAAACCTCGCTGGAAAGCCGCGTCGTCGGTCAGGACGAGGCCGTGCGCGCGATTTCCAATGCGGTGCGCCGGGCACGCGCCGGGCTTCAGGATCCCAACCGGCCCATCGGCTCCTTCCTGTTCCTGGGACCGACAGGCGTGGGCAAGACCGAGCTGACCAAGGCCCTGGCCTCGTTCCTGTTCGACGACGATACCGCGATGGTACGCATCGACATGAGCGAATTCATGGAGAAGCACGCCGTGGCGCGGCTGATCGGCGCCCCGCCGGGCTATGTCGGCTATGAGGAAGGGGACGTTCTCACCTAAGCGGTGCGGCGCCGGCCCTATCAGGTCATCCTGTTCGACGAAGTCGAGAAGGACCATAGCGACGTGTTCAACGTGTTGCTGCAGGTTCTGGACGATGGCCGCCTGACCGACGGCCAGGGTCGCACGGTCGATTTCCGCAACACGGTGATCATCCTGACCTCCAACCTCGGGACCGAATTCCTCTCGACCGAGGAAGGTGGCGATCAGAAGCATGCCCGCGCGCAAGTGATGACGGCGGTCAGGGCGCATTTCCGCCCCGAATTTCTCAACCGGCTGGATGAGATCATTCTGTTCCACCGATTGAGCCGCGCCAACATGGACAAGATCGTCGACATCCAGATCGGCCGGCTTTCCAAGCTGCTGGCGGATCGCAAGATCGCGATCGATCTGGACCGCAAGGCCACCGAATGGCTGGCGCATGCCGGCTACGATCCGGTCTATGGCGCAAGACCCCTCAAACGGGTGATCCAGCGCCGCCTGCAAGATCCCCTGGCGCAGATGATCCTGGAAGGAAAGATCGCGGACGGCGCGACGGTCAAGGTCGGTGCCAGCAAGACCGGGCTGACCCTTAACGGCCAGGAATTCGCCACGTCAGCCGATGGGTTGATCGATGCGGCACCGGCGGGCACCGCGCTGAATTGACCGATCTCGCCAGGAACGAAATGCCCGCCAAATGCGGGTCATTTCGCCTTGGCCTGGCGGAGGTCGGTGGAGATATCGGCGACCTTGGTCTCCAGCGGCAGGCCGGCGATGATCGCATCGGTCTTGAGACGGTGGTCGAGGAACGCGCGCAATTCCTTGCCGGAAAGCGTGCGGCCCTCCGCGATCTTCACGGTGAGCGGATTGACCTGCTTGTTGTTGATCCGGATCTCGTAATGAAGGTGGGGGCCCGTCGCCAATCCGGTCATGCCGCTGAAGGCGAAGACCTGGCCCTGGCGCACCCGGCCGCCGCGCCGCATGCCCGGCGCGAAGCGGGAGAGGTGTCCGTAAGCCGTGGTGTAGCCATTGCCATGGTTGATCATGACGAAATTGCCATAGCCTCGCGCCGTGCCCATGAAGGAGATCTGGCCGGCACCGGCCGCCATCACGGGCGTGCCGCGGGGAACCGCGAAATCCACGCCCTTGTGCATCCGCGTGTAGCCCAGCACGGGATGGAAGCGCGAGCCGAAGCCGGACGAAATTCGCGCGCCGTCCACCGGCGTCTTCATCAAGAGGCCCTTGGCGGATTGGCCCTTGGCGTCGAAATAATCGGCGGGCTGGTCGGGATCGGTCTGGTAGCGGTAGAGCGTGATGTCCTTTCCGTCCAGTCGCATGCGCGCGTAATTGATATTGCCGGTTTTCGCCGGTTGTCCGTCCGGCGTGTAATAATAATCGTAATAGACTTCGAAACTGTCGCCGGAATGCAGGTCGCGCTGGAAGTCCACCTTGTAGGAGAACATCCGGATCATCTCGATCACGATGTCGGCGGGAATGCCGGCCTGCATGCCGGCGAGATAAAGGCTGGAATCGATGGTGGCGCCGGCACGGTGGCGGTGGACTTCCAGCTGCACCTTGGCGATGTCGGCGGTGAAGCCGCCATCCGTCGTCCGCGTAATGGTGATGTCCTGCTCGATGGACGGCGAAAAATGCAGCGACAGAAGGCGCGAGATCGCCTGAGATGTGGTGGGCGTGGCGTCGGCGTCGCTGTCTTCGGAAACCGGCACCGTCACCGGCTTCTTGTTGACCATCACCACGGCGGTCTTTCCCGAATTGTTTTTCGCGGCATCGGGCGCCACCGCATAGGTGAGGTCGATGGTCATGCCCGGCTTGAGCGTGTGCGGGTTGAACGCCTTGCCCATCGCGGCAATGGCGGCGGCGGCATCGCTCGCGGAAATGCCTTGATCCTCTAGCGCGCCGGCCAGCGTGTCGCCCTTGTCCAGCGCGACGGTGCGGGTCTCCTCGCCGGGACCGGCATTGTCCTGGTCTTCGTTGCCGGTGGCGGTCTGTCCCTTTTGCGGCAGGAAGGCCGCGAATTGATCGGCACCGCCCGCGCGCACCAATTTCATGAAAAGCTCGTAAGCGACGGGGGTGCGACTGGGTTTGCCGACCAGCGGGCCGGAAACGGGCAGGGTGCCGATGGCCATCAAGGTGACGGAGCCTGCAACCAGAAGCGAAAGCGAAGCGGAAACCAGCGTCCAGCGTCCGTCGGTGGTACTCAAGGCGACGCCGACGCGCCGCATGTCATTCAGAATCAGCCGGGAGCGCCGCGCGCCGTTTCCACCAGTCATTTCGGTCCTGTGATGTGCGGCAACGGCGGCAAAGCGCCGGGCCCAGCCCAATCCACCGCGAGATCCCCCGACGCGCGACGGGGTCAATAAGCCCCAACGCCGCCGGAGCCGTCAAGCGATTTTCCCGGCAAGAGGCTGTTCCACCTGCACGATTCTGCGGGCAGGCCAGGCGAGACGCAGCCCGGCCCGCCCTGCTAAAGCAAGGCCATGCGCCTTTGGCTTCGATTCCTTCTGCCGCTTTGCCTGCTTTGGCCGGCCCATGCCTGGGCCTGGGGCCCGGAAGGGCATGAAGTCATCGCCCGTATCGCCGGCCACAATCTCACCCCGGCCGCGCGGCTGCGCATCGCCCAGCTCCTGGGCGGCGACGCCTCGCCTTTGATGATGCTGCAATCCAATTGGGCCGATGAAATCCGCGCCGACAGGCCCGAGACCACGGGCTGGCACTTCGTCAATATCGAAGTGGGAAACAGGGGCTATAGCCGCCGGCGCGATTGTCCCCGCGACAATTGCGTGGTGCGCCAGATCGAACGCGAGATGGGATTGCTGCGCGATCCGCACTCTTCCCATGCCGCCAGGCTCGAGGCCTTCCGCTTCCTGATCCATTTCGTGGGCGACCTGCATCAGCCGCTGCATGCCGCCGACCGGTACGACAAGGGCGGCAACGCGCTCGTCATCTATGACGGTCGCCGGCGCACCAGCCTGCACAGGGTCTGGGATCAGGACCTGGTGAAAACGCTGGGCAAGGATCCGATGCTGGTGGCCGCAAGCATCGAGGCGAATGTGACGCCACAGGACAAAGCCAAGATCGCCGCCGGCACGCCCGAGGATTGGGCGAATGAAAGTTTCCGGCTGGCGGTGCGTGAAATCTACGCGCGGTTCCCGCGTCTTGGCCCCACACGCCTGCCGCGGAACTATGCGGCGCGCGAACGGCAGGTGGTGCAGCAGCAATTGCTGCGCGCCGGCCTTCGGCTGGCGGCGATCCTCAATGGAATCTATAGCTAGGCGAAACGCCCGGTCTCACGGCGCGAAAGGCTTTTCTAGGACGCGCCGCTCTGATTGGGGCGGGTCTGGAGCTGGACGAAATTCTCGATCCCCATCTGCTCGATCAGCCGGACCTGTGTCTGCAGCCAG
>JAFKFF010000103.1 GCA_017307315.1 Alphaproteobacteria bacterium | reverse complement strand
TGAGATCGTTCATGCGGGCCTGCGCGATTTTCCTGTGCCTGGCGCTTTTGGGTTGCGCCGCCACCATCGCGCCGCCGGGAAGCGAAAGCGTGACGCCGCATTTCGAGGACCATGTTCTTGTCGCCCGCGACGGCATGCGGCTGCCCTTGCGCGAATGGGACGCGGACGGAGAGGCGCCCCAGGCGGTGATCGTGGCGCTGCACGGCATGAGCGATTATTCCAACGCCTTCGACATGCCGGCCCGGGAATGGGCCAAGCGGGGCATCACCACGCTTGCCATCGACCAGCGCGGCTTCGGAAAAAGCGCCAATCCGGGCCTGTGGGCGGGAAGCGATGTCATGCGCGCCGATCTCGCCGATTTCGCAGTTGCCGCGCGCAAACGCTTTCCCGGCGTGAAGATCTATGCGGCAGGCGAAAGCATGGGCGGGGCGGTGGTGCTGTCGGCGCTGGCTTCGCCCAACCCGCCCGCGATCGACGGCGCCATCCTGGTGTCGCCCGCGGTGTGGTCGAGAGCCGACATGCCGGCGCTTTATCGCGTGGCGCTGTTCATGGTGGCGCACATCACGCCGGGCATCATCCTCACCAACTCCGCCGCCAGCAAAGTGGTCAAGGTCGTGCCCTCCGACAACATCCCCATGCTGATCGCGCTGGGCAAGGATCCCCTGTTCCAGAAGAAGACCCGCGCCGACACGCTCTATGGCCTGGTCAACCTGATGGGCGAGGCGCGCGAGGCGCCGAAGCATCTCAACGATCCGCCGCCGATCCTTTATCTGCATGGCGAAAAGGATCAGGTGATTCCGCCCGCGCCCGCCAAGGCGACGATCCGGGACCTGGGCGCGCGCGCCCAGGTGCGCCGATATCCGAACGGCTATCACATGCTGCTGCGCGACCTGGACCGCGCGCGGGTGCAGAAGGATGTCGCCGACTGGGTGTTGCGGTCGGGCGAGGGAGCCTGAAGCGAAACGTTCGTCCGCCAAACCCGTTATCTTTCCGAAGCCATTCGGAGAAAGCCATGACGGCGAAGAAGAAACACGATTTGCGCGACGACATCCCCGCGCCCGCCACCCTCACCAACACCAATTCGCGCATGGCGGGCGGCTCGGACAATCCCAACGTAAAGGTGAAGGACGAGGGCAAGCTCCTCACGCCCGGCGCGTCCGGTTCGGTTCCCGACGGGCAGAACACCAAAAGCAGCTGAGGAAAAAGGCGGAAGAGCGGAGAATCCAGCTTTGCTTAATTTTCGTGCGTCACAATGCTGCGGCGGCGCCTGGAAACATACCGCGTCCGGCGCGTTAGCAGCAGAAGTCGGAGCATCTGTGGCTGGGCCATGAGTTCGATTGCCGGAGAGGACAGTCCCGCCGTCCTCATCGTCGAGGACAATCCCGTCATCCGCATGGATCTGGTGGACCGGGCCGAACGCGAAGGGTTCTGCGTCTATGAAGCGGGAACCGCCGACCACGCCATCGCGATCCTGGAAGCGCACCGGCACATAAGGCTGATCTTCACCGATATCGAGATGCCCGGTTCCATGGACGGGCTGAAGCTCGTCGCCTATGTCCGCCGCCGCTGGCCGCCCATCAAGCTGATGGTGACGTCCGGCAAAGTGCGGTGCGAGATAACCGATCTTCCCGAAGGCGGGCTGTTCTTTCCCAAGCCCTACAATCCCGCCCAGATTTCGGCGGCCATGCGCCACCTCCTCGCCGCCTGATCCCCCTCGGCTTGCGGCCCCGGCGCCGCTGGCGGATAAAGGGCCATGGGGGACGTCGCGCGGGCCGTCAATATCGCCGAGTTGCGCCGCATGGCGCGGGCCAGGCTTCCCCGCGTGGTGTTCGATTACCTCGATGGCGGCGCCGAAGACGAGCGAACGCTTCGCGACAATGTCGCGGCCTTCCGGCGCTGGCAGTTCCGGCCGCGCCATGGCGAGGCGACCGGCGCTTTCGATCTTTCCACGAAGGTGATGGGGCAAAATCTCGCCTGGCCGATGCTGGCCGCGCCCATCGGCTATAGCGGCTTGATGCACCGCGATGGCGAAAGGGGCATGGGCCGCGCCGCCGCGAAGGCCGATATTGCCTACGTGATGTCCACCATCTCGGGCACGGCGATGGAGGAGGTGGCGGCGACCGGCGTGCCGTTGTTCCTGCAGATCTATCTTCTGGGCGGACGGGAGGCGGGCGAGGCGACCTTGGCGCGGGCGCGGGAAGCGGGGGTGAAGGGCTTGTTCCTCACCGTCGATACGGCGGTGGCGGGATTGCGCGAGCGCGACCTGCGCAACGGGCTGGTGCAATTGATGGGGCGCGATATCGCCGCCAAGCTGCCCTATCTGCCCGACGTGCTGGCCCATCCGCGCTGGGTGTTCGATTACCTGATGGGCGCGCGCATGACCCATCTGCCCAACGTGATCGTTCCGGGCAAGGGTCCCTTGCCGTTGACCGATGTCGCAAGCGCGCTCGCCCGCTCGCTGGTGACGTGGGAGGACCTCGCCTGGATCCGCGCGCAATGGAAAGGACCCATCGCGGTCAAGGGCGTGCTCACGGGCGAGGATGCGCGCCGCGCCGTGGATGGCGGCGCCGATGCGGTGGTGGTGTCCAACCATGGCGGGCGTCAGCTCGACGGCGTGGCGGCCTCGCTCGATGCCTTGCCGGAGATCGTCCAGGCGGTGGGCCGGGATTGCGACGTGCTGATGGATGGCGGCATCCGGCGCGGCGGCGATATCGCCAAGGCCCTGGCGCTGGGCGCGTGCGCCGTGCTGGTGGGACGGGCCGGCGCCTACGGCCTGGCGGCGGGGGGCGAAGCCGGCGCCCGCCGGGCGTTCGCGATCCTCGGCGCCGATCTCATGCGCACCCTGGCGCTTCTGGGCCGGCCGTCAGCGGCGCTATTGGATGGCAGTTGCCTGCAAAGACGGGATTAGCGGCAGTCGTCGGCCTCCTTCTTCGCCATCCCGATCAGGTGGGCCAGCACCGGCAGCTTGTTCTGCGCGGCGATGGCTTCCAGGGATTTCAGAAGGTCGTGGATATAGCCGCAGACTTCCTGCTGTTTCAGCGGGCGCGCTCCATCTGCGGCGTTTCGCTTGGCCTCTGGCATGAGCAAATTCTCCTCGTGAAGAGTTGAACGCACACCCAATGCACCGCTTTGATACGCCGGTGTCGCAATTAAGCCTAAAAAACAGGCATCCTGCTATCGAAAAACACAGCCAAAGCACGGGAAAATATCCTCACCAAAGATTCACGCGGAAGGGATTTTTTGTGCGGCGCGGGAAAGGCTGGTGCGGCCTGCGATTTTCGCCGGCCCGCCGGCATGCAACCTGTACGGGCTCATAACGTGTATTGATCCGGACCCCCTTAGACTTGTGAATACGGGGGATGCGCAGCGCCCGCGAAGCCTTTTTGGTGTTTCCGAATTGCGATCCCGCCCCGACCGTGATCGCGGCGCTGGCGCGCGCCTGCGTCCTGCTCCAGGCGGGCCGTCTCGCCGAAGCCGCGAAATGGGCGGCCGTCGCGGCCAGCCGCAGCGAAGCGCAAGCCCCGAGCGAAACCGCTTAGGCAGGCGCCGCGCCCGCCATCGCAAATGTCAGCGCACGGGCGCGGGCAAAATCTCCTGCACGGTTTCGGCCGGACGGCACAGGCGCACGCCCAGCGGCGTCACCACGATCGGACGCTGGACCAGGACGGGGTTGGCGGCCATCGCATCCAGAAGCGCGTCGTCCGACAAGCCGGGATCGGCCAGGCCCAGCGCGTCGTACAACGCGCCCTTCTCCCGCAGCACCGCGCGCACCGGCACGCCCATGCTGCGGATCAGCGTCGCCAGCGCCTCGCGCGTGAACGGCACTTGCAGATATTCGACGATATGCGGCTCGATTCCGCTTTCGCGGATCATGGCGAGGGTGTTGCGCGACGTGCCGCATTGGGGATTGTGATAGATGGTGACGGACATGGCTCTTTCCGGGAACGGCAAAGGCCGCGCCGGACGGCGCGGCGTGACGAAATTTTCTCTCAGCGGCCCTGGTGGCGGAAGGAACGCCCTTTGGTCATTTTCTGGGAATGGTTCTGGTTGAACCGCGCCCACAAAGGCTGTTCCGGTTTGCCGGCGTGATGGGCGGGCGGCGTCTTGACCGGCTTGGGCGGGACGGGCGCTTCGGCGGCTTTCGTCTCTTCCTGCGCCGCGGGCGCGGCGGCTTTGGCGGGGCCCGGCTTGGACTTGGCCGCGGTCTTGGATTTGGCGGCCGGCGTCTTTTGGGGGGCCTTTGCTTTGGGCATCTGATGTCTCTCCGCTTTGAGGAACTTCGAGGCGGGAATGATACAGGCAATCGCGGGCAAAGCGCGAGACGCTTGCCGTTCCCGAACCGAAGGCTCCAACCGCCCGTCCGCGCGTCATGGCGAAAAACGACACGCCATAACCCCCGCGCATGGCTGCAATACGTGCGGACCTGTGGCTCCCAGGGGCCCGGGTCCGTTCTTATGTCCGGGCAGGCCCTTTCAGGGGCCGGTTGCTCAAAAGGATCGCCCCATGGACATCAGCCGCGTGCCGCTTGCCTCGCTTGAACTCGATCCCGCGCCCCTGGCGCGCGTCAAGGTGGTCAGGCTGGAATTCGAGCCGGGGCAGGCGACGGGGCTGCATCTTCATCCCATGCCGGTGCTGGGCTATGTCGCCGAAGGCGCGTTCCTGGTGCAGCCCGAAGGCGAGGAGACCCGCCGCTACCGGGCGGGCGAAGTGGTGCTGGAGCCGGCGGGAAAGCGCATGCTGCGTTTCGACAATGCCTCGACCGACCAGCCCGCCGTCCTGATCGCCACCTATCTGGGCGGCGGGGAGAAAGACCGGCTGATCGAGTTCCTGCCGCATTGATGCGGCCTCGAAGCGTCAGGACGGCCGCGCGCTTTCGGCCTGCTGCGCCAGCATGGATGCGGTGTCGTAGAAGGCCTGGTGCTCCAGGATCCTGCCGTCCTTGACGCGCCAGCGCATGGCGCATTCCAGCGCCACCGGGCGGCGCCATTGCGGGTTCTCCGCCATCGGCTGATAGGTCATCTCGACGTCGAACAGGCCCCAGACGATTTCACCGCTGGACAGGATTTCGCGCGGCGCGAAACGCCGGACGAAATAGGACATGGCGAATTTCGACATCACCTCGACCACGCCGGCGCGATTGCGGTATTCGCCGCTGAAGCGGAAATCGCCGGCCCGGGTGGAGGCGGTCTTCCAGACGATGCCTTCGTCTATCGCTTTGAAGAGCGGTTCGAGGTCGCCCTTTTCGAATGCGGCCATCACACGCCGCATCAACGTCTCTGAACTCATGACGGTGACAGAACCCCACGCGGGACCGCCTTCAAACGCAGGCGGCCAAATCACTCCCGGCATTGGGTTACGTGCGGGAAATCGGGCTGTCAAACAGCCGCAACCTGAGGGCGAAAGCCTGCAAAGGCCACGCCGTTGCGATTGCCTCGCATGCGGCGGAAGCAGTGAAACGCGGGAGAACGGCGTAAATCTTCGCGGTCAGAATTCGCAGAGATTGTCCTGCAGCAGCTTGCCGCTTTTCACGAAGACGCGCGCGGCGTCGGGGCCGGTCTCGGCCTTGAAATGCCGGCCCGCGGGCAGGCGCAGCCAGGAGAGGCGGCGGAATTCCGCAAGCCCCATCGCAAAGCCGCCATCGAGAATCAGCAGTTCCAATCCATCGGGGTTCGCGATGGCGATTTCGGCATTGGGCTGCCAGCGTTCCAGCCGCACCTCTTCATGGCCATTGTCGAACAGCTTCTGCGAAGAGGCGACGCCGGGCCAGGAAGCGCCGGGAATCTCCTGGTCCGGGCGGATGGCGACATAGTCCGCATCGTCTTTCCGGAACTGCCACAGCTTGACGAAGAGAAGGCATCCCGGCTCGGAGGCGGGCGTATGGCGCGAGCCGGGCGGATTGCGGACATAGCTGCCCGCCGGATAATCGCCGCTCTCGTCCTGAAAGACGCCGTCCAGGACCAGGATCTCTTCCCCGCCGGGATGGTCGTGGGGCGAGAAGTGGCTGCCGGGGGCGTAGCGGACCAGGGAGGTGGCGCGGGCCTTCTCCTCGCCGATGCGGAACAGCATGCGCCGCTCCACGCCCGGCATGGGGCTTTTCACCCAATCCATGCGGGCGCCGTGCAGGACGGCGGGCTGGGAAAAATCGTCGTTCAATCGCATGGGCGCAGTTGAACAAAAACGCGCCCGCTTGTCAGCGGGCGCGTTTGCCGAAGGGATGCGATTTTTAAGCGCGGACGGCCTGGCGGCGGCTGCGCATCATCAGGCCGATGGCGCCGAAGCCCAGGATGAACAGGGCCCAGGTGGACGGCTCGGGCACGCCGCTCACCGCGTCGAACGAGACCTGACGCAGCGAGTCGAAATTATAGCCGTTGGTCAGCGTGGGGTCATTGTTCTTGGTGGAAACGCCCACCAGATTGGAGAAGACCACCTTGCTGATCGCTTCGCCGACATCGCCGGTGATGAGAAAACGGTTTTCGCCGTTGCCGCCGGCATTGCTGAAGCTCTGCGAGCCGCCGCCGCTGAAATAGACCGTGGTGTCGAAGGTGAAGTCGGTCTTGTAGCCGTTGGGAATATCGGGACCGCCCTCGGAAGCCGGCAGCTGCAGGTTGAATTTGAGGTCGGAGAAGGTGAAGCCGACCGGCGTCAAGGTGAGATCGACGAAGCCGGCGCCGCTTACGCCCTGCACGAAGGCGAAGCCGCCTTGCGAACTGGGGCTGAGCACGCTGGTGCTGCTGTAATCGACCTGAAGGTTGGACGGGTCGCTGAAGAAGCTCACCAGATTGCCGTCCGAGCCCGAATTGGTCTTGATGGTCTCGGAAAGCGGGGTGCCGGTGGTCCCCACCATTGTGGCCGCAGAGGCCGGGATCGCGAAAGCCAGAACGCCCAACACTGCCGCTGTTGCAACAAACCCGCGCATGACACTCCCCGAATGAAAACCAATTCCTAATGAGATATTACCAAACTATCCGCAATTCGCTCAACCATGCGCGCGCGGCACGCCCGCGCTGGCGCGCATGCATTAACCATAGCAATGCCTATTTTTATTGGATCAACTTTGCGACGCAGTCGCAGCCGTTAAGGCATGCGCAAATATTTTTCAAAGTTCCGCGCGTCCGCCGTCCACGATGATCTCCGCGCCCAGAACATAACTCGACAGATCGGATGCGAGGAACAGCGCCGCATTGGCGATGTCCTCGGGCTGGCCCATCCGGCCGGCGGGAATGAGCTTGGACGTCGCTTCGGCATAGGCGTCGAACTCCGCGTCGCTGCGGTTCCCACGATGGAGCGGCGTGACGATGGAGCCGGGGCTCACCGCATTGACGCGGATGCCTTTGGGCGCCAGTTCGGCGGCGAAGGTGCGGGCGAAGGACCGCACCGCCGCCTTGGAGGCCGAAAGAATCCCGCGCCCCGCGACGCCGCGCAGATCGAGCCAGGAGGAATTGAGGATGATCGAGCCGCCCTTGCCCATCAGCGGCACCACCGCCTGGACCGAGAAGAAGACGCCTTTCACATTGATGTCCATCAGTCGCGTATAGACGGCTTCGTCGGTTGCGCCCAACGGCGTGCCCGCCGCCGCGCCGGCATTGGCGAAGAAGATATCGAGACGGCCGAAGGCGGCTTTGGCTTCGTCGGCCATGCGGGTGAGGTCGGCGAGGGCGGTGACATCGGCGCGGATGGCGACAGTGTCGCCGCCGATCTCGGCCCTCGCGCGTTCCAGCTTGGCGGCGTCGGTACCGGTGATGGCGACGCGCGCCCCATTTTCGCGGAAGAGCTTGGCGGTGGTGAGCCCGATGCCGCTCGATCCGCCCGTGATCAGCGCCGTCTTTCCTTGCAGCATGCCCGTCTCTCCCGATTGCGATTGCCTGTCGCGCGGCAGACTAGACGGCGCGCGCGATTGCCGCCACCGGCATGGCAAGGGCACGCGGCATGCGCCGCGCGAAATCCTCAATAGGGGAATGGGCTTCTATCGTGTCGCGTCAGGGACGCAGATAGGAACTGGGATCGACGGGCGCGCCCGCCCGCTCCGCCGCCGCGCGGATGGTGCCGAGCCGCCGGTTGCCTTCCGCGAAGGTGATCTTGTGGGCGATCAGATCCTCGAACACGCGGTGCTCGGCCGCTTGTTCGTCCTGGCTTTGCGCCAGCCAAGCCGCGCCATATTGGCGCGCGAAGGCGATCAATTCGGTCCAGCAGGCGTCGCGCGCCGTCAGAAGCTGGCGCAGGCTCTCGGCCTCCGCTTCGTTCGGCACAGTGTCATAGACGAGCATGGCGGGCGAAATATCCTCGCCGCCGAACGCGATCTTGCCTTGCAGAATGCCGTCGTGGAGCGGGGCGAACCGCGCCCGGCAGCGGGCATCGATATCCGCCTTGGCGGCGCGCTGGGCGGCGGAGCGCGCATCGTCGATCTGGGCTTGCGCCACCTGGGGCCAGCCCTTCCGGCGCGCCTCATGCGCGATCGCGGCGATGTCGTAGAAACGCCGGTTGGCGAGGCCGTAGGTGATCTTGCGGGCCGCCAGCGCTTCATAGACCGGCTTTTCATTGCGGGCGATATAGTCGGCGGCGGCCAGGTCCCAGGGCGCGTTGGTGGCGATGAATTCATGCTGCAGCGCTTCGCATTTCAGCATGGCGACCATATAGCCGCGCAGCTGCGCCGCCTCCGCCCGGCTGGGATAGGTCTCGTTCGCCATCATCGCCTGAGTGGTGCTCTCGCCGGTGAAGGCGATCTTGCCGGACAGCATGCCGCCCTTGTAGGGCGCGTTCAGGTCGTCGCAGCGCTGTTCGATCTCTTTCATTCTTTCGATTGCGCCCGGAGGAAGCTGCGGCAGGGTCCGGTTTTGCGCCTGGGCCGGCATCGCGAGCAGCAACAGCAGCCCCACGCCCGCAACAATCCGCATCCGCATGACCGTCCCCCCGCAAAAGGCGCGGACCCTAGGTCAACCTCCCGCCGGTAGAAAGGATGCAATCCGAGGATGGTGAATGCGGGCCGGTTGACGGCCCGCACGGCATCCGGCATGCGAACGCCCATGGCGGAGAAGAGCGCTTCATCGCGGGGCCCGGTTGCGATCGTCGGCGGCGGTCTGGGCGGGCTTCATGCGGCGCGCCTGCTTGCGGCCGCGCGCGTGCCGTTCCTGTTGCTGGAAGCGCGCAGCCGTCTCGGCGGGCGCATCCTGTCGGAGGACGGCTTCGATCTGGGCCCCGCCTGGTTCTGGCCCGACATGCAGCCCTCCATCGCCGCGCTTGTCGGGGAATTGGGGCTCGCCGCCTTCCCGCAATATGCGCAAGGCGATGTGCTGGCGGAGCAGGCGCCCACGCTGACATCCACCCTGGCGCCCGCGCGCTATCCCGGCTTCGGCCAGATGGCATCGTCGTTCCGCATCGCCGGCGGCATCGCCGCCCTGGTGGCGGCGCTGGCGAAGGACTTGCCGGAGGATCGCCTGCGCCTGGGCGTGACGGTGACGGGCGCGGCGCTGCGCGATGAGGGCGGGCGCCTGACGCTGGGGGGCAGCGGCGACGCCGGCACGATGGTGGAAGCGCGCGCGGTGCTGTTCGCGCTGCCGCCGCGGCTGATCGAAAAAACCATCGCGTTCGCGCCCGCGCTTTCCCCCGATCTGCGCGGCATGTGGCGCGCGACGCCGACCTGGATGGCGCCGCACGCCAAATTCCTCGCCGTTTATGCGAAGCCGTTCTGGCGCGGCATGGGGCTTTGCGGCACGGCGCAAAGCAGCGTCGGGCCGATGGTGGAAATCCATGACGCTTCGGCGGTGCCGGAGCGCGAGGGCGGCGCGGCCCTGTTCGGCTTTGTCGGGGTGCCCGCATCGGCGCGCGCGCGCGTGGGCGAGACGGTGCTTAGGCAGCATTGCCTGGCGCAGTTCGCGCGGCTGTTCGGAGCGCAGGCCGAAACCCCTCTCGCCACCCGGTTCAAGGACTGGGCCGCCGATCCCTTCACCGCCACGGCCGACGATGGCGAAGCCACCGGCCATCCCGAGGCCGTGCGCCGGCCCTGGTTCGATGCGCCCTGGTCGGCGCGCGCGGTCATGGCGGGCAGCGAAACCGCGCCGGTTCATCCGGGCTATCTGGAGGGCGCGTTGCTGGCGGCGGAAGCGGCGGTGGCGCGGCTGGACGAGGGTGGCGCCCTCTCTTGAGGGATGTAAAGTCGCCTTCCTGCTCGGGAGGGACGATCATGGCATCTGGCATGCTGTCTGGCTGGAAATGGGCCCTTGCCGCGTTCTGCCTGCTGGCGCTCGCGCCGCCCGCGTCCGCCCAGAACCTCGCGCTGCCGGGCCTGCACCAGCCGGTCGAGATCGTGAAGGACCGCTGGGGCATCGCGCATATCTACGCCAAGGATGAGCACGACCTGTTTTTCGCGCAAGGCTACAATGTCGCTTCCGACCGGCTGTTCCAGCTGGAGATGTGGCGGCGCCAGGCCACCGGCACGGTGGCGGAAATCCTGGGACCCAAGGAAATCCAGCGCGACATCGGCAACCGCCTGTTCCGCTATCGCGGCGACATGACCAAGGAGCTGAACTGGTATCACCCGCGCGGCGCGGCGATCGTGAACGCCTTCGTCGACGGCATCAACGCCTTCGTGGCCGAGACGGAAAAGAACCCGGCGCTGCTGACGCCGGAGTTCAAAATGCTGAACCTCAAGCCCGGGCGCTGGACGCCGGAGGTGGTGATCTCGCGCTTCAACGGGCTTCTGGGCAATGCCGAGAGCGAGATCAACATGGCGCTGGCGGTGAAGGCGCTGGGCGCGGAGAAGGTCAAGGACCTTCATTATTTCCAGCCCGGCGATCCGGATTTGAAGCTCGATCCCGCCATCGATCCCTCGCTTCTGTCGAACGACATTTTGAAGGTGTTCGACGCCTTCCGTACCCGGCTGAACTTTACCGCCGACGAGCTTTCCCCCGAATACCGCAATCCCAAGAACGTCACCCGGCTGGAACAGAAGACCGACCTGGCCTCGCCGCTGGACCAGTCCACCCGGCGCCAGGATATCGGCAGCAACAATTGGGTGGTGTCGGGCAAGCTGACCATGTCGGGCTATCCGCTTCTGATGAACGATCCGCACCGCGTCCAGCAGGCGCCGTCCTTGCGCTATTGGGTGCACCTGAGCGCGCCGGGCTGGAACGTGATTGGCGCGGGCGAGCCGTCGCTCCCCGGCGTCTCCATCGGCCACAATGCCGTCGGCGCCTGGGGCCTCACCATCTTCGGCACCGATGGCGAGGACATCTATGTCTACGACACCAATCCGGCCAATCCGCTGCAGTACAAATACAAGGACGGCTGGGAGACGATGAAAGTGGTGCGCGAGAGCATCGCCGTGAAAGGCGAGGCGCCGCACAATGTCGAGTTGAAATACACCCGTCACGGCCCCGTGGTGTTCGAGGACCCCACGCATCACAAGGCCTATGCCATCCGCGCCGCCTGGCTTGAGACCGGATCGGCGCCCTATCTGGCGAGCCTGCGCATGGACCAGGCGATGACCTGGGAGGAATTCGTCGAGGCCTGCAGCTATAGCCGCATTCCGGCGGAGAACATGGTGTGGGCCGACCGGAACGGAAATATCGGCTATCAGGCGGTGGGCATCGCGCCCAACCGTCCCAACTGGAGCGGGCTCATTCCGGTGCCGGGCGACGGGCGCTATGAATGGAACGGCTTTCTGCCGATCAAGCAGCTGCCGCATGTGAAGAACCCGGAAAAGGGCTTCTACAACACCTCCAACGAATACCAGATCCCGCCCGGCTGGCCGTACAGCCAAGCGCTGCATTACACCTGGGCCGATCCCTTCCGCGCCCGCAGCGTGGCCGAAGCGTTGGGCTCGGGGCGCAAATTCACCATCGCCGACATGGTGGAACTGCAGAACAGCAACCTGTCGATCCCCGCGCGCAGCCTGG
>JAFKFF010000038.1 GCA_017307315.1 Alphaproteobacteria bacterium | reverse complement strand
GCCTTTTCCGGAATCTCTTCCGAGGTCAGCAGCAATTTGGGCGCGGTGCGTTCGTCGTAGAACTGGCCGATGAAGGATTCCAGAATCTCCGGCAATGCCATGTCCGGCGTGTGCTTGGGGAAATAGGGCCGGTTGCCCCAATTCTGCCCGGCGCGGAAGAAGAAGACCTGGATGCAGGTCTGGCCGCCTTCGCTGTAGGCGGCGAAGAGATCGGCCTCGTCGAAGGTGGACGGATTGACGCCCTGGCTCGACTGGATGTGGCTCATCGCCTTCAGCCGGTCGCGGAGCTTGGCGGCACGCTCGAAATCCAGCGCGTCGGCCGCTTGCGTCATTTCCCGGACCAGCGCGTCCTGCACGCCGCGGCTTTTGCCGGTGAGGAAGGTCTCCGCTTCCTCGACCAGGGCGCGATAGCCGGATTCATCGACCCGGCCGACGCAGGGCGCGCTGCAGCGCTTGATCTGGAACAGAAGGCAGGGCCGGGTGCGCGAGGCGAACACCGAGTCCGAGCAGGACCGCAGCAGGAAGGCGCGCTGCAAGGTATTCAGGGTGCGCGTCACCGCGCCCGCGCTGGCGAAGGGGCCGAAATAGATGCCCTTGGCCGACTTGGCGCCGCGATGCTTGAGCAGCTGGGGAAAGGGATGATCCTCGCGCAGCAGGATGTTGGGAAAGCTCTTGTCGTCGCGATAGGAGACGTTGTAGCGGGGCTTCAGCTGCTTGATCAGGTTGGATTCCAGCAGCAGCGCCTCGGTCTCCGACGCGGTGGTGACGAACAGCATCTCCGCCGTCTCCGCCACCATGCGGGTGAGCCGGTCGCTGTGCACGCCGCCGCGCGCATAGGCGCCGACCCGCTTCTTCAGATTCTTGGCCTTGCCGACATAGAGCACGTCGCCCGCCGCGTTCAGCATGCGATAGACGCCGGGCTGGTCGGGCAGGGTCTTGAGATAGGCAGCGATGCGCTCGGCGCCCTTCAAGGGGCGCGTCTCGGATTCCATGCGAATAATATATTAGCGGGTGCGCTCGATTTCCACGCCGGCGGATTCGGCGTTGGAGAGCGCATGCAGCTTTTCCACCCGCACCCGCGCGGTTTTGACCCGGTCATCCATAAAGCAGGCGGCGGCGATGCGTTCGGCCAGGGTTTCGATCAGCCGGACATGGCCTTCGGCGATCAGCGCCCGGATGCGGGTTTCGATGGCGCCGTAATCCACCACCTTGGCGAGATCGTCGCCCAAATCGATCAGATCCTCCACCGCCAGGTCGACATTGATGCGGATGGGCTGCTCCTTGCCATGCTCGTGCCGCCACACGCCGATCTGCGCCGGCAGCTCCAGATTGCGGATGAAGACATGGCGGATGCCGCGCGCGGCGTCGGCGATGACATGGGGCTGGGACTTGCTCATTCGCCCACCCGCACGTCCGGCGTCTGCCAGATCAGATGCTGGCCGCCATCCACCGCCAGCATCTGCCCGGTGATGGCCTCGGCCTCCAGCAGATAGCGCACCGCCTGGGCTACATCGCCCGGCTCGGCGCCGCGTTTGAGGATGGTGGCGTCGCGCTGCCGGGCGAAATCCTCTTCCGACTGGCGCGCATTGCGCATGGTGGGGCCCGGTCCCACCGCATTGACGCGAATGGCCGGGCCCAGCGCCTGAGCCAGGGTGGTGGTGAGCCAGTAAAGCCCCGCCTTGCTGAGGCTGTAGGAGACGAATTGCGGCGTCGGCTTCAGCACCCGCTGGTCGATGATGTTGACGATCGCGCCCTTGCCCGGAACCTGGCGGGCGAAATTCTGCGACAGCACGAAAGGCGCGCGCAGATTGGTTTCCATATGGGCGTCCCAGCTTTGGCGGCTGGCGCTCCGCCAATCGTCATTCTCGAACAGCGAAGCGGAATTCACCAAGGCGGGGAGCGGACCCAGCTCTTTCGCGGCGCGGCAG